>NZ_SRLW01000139.1:0-25332 GCF_006518215.1 Myxococcus sp. AB025B | reverse complement strand
CCCCTGTCCCCCACCGCGCGCCCATCCACGCCGGCGCCACGTCCCGCCACGCCCATGGCCCAGGCCCCAAGCCCGGTGGCGGCTCCGCCCCCAAGCGACGTGGACGCGGAGCAGAAGACGCGGCGAGAGGCCGCGCGCCAGTCCGCGCGTCAGTACCGGGCCGGGCGCTTCAACGCGTTCTTCCGCAAGGAGGTCTTCGTCGAGGAGCTGGCGCGCGACGTCGCCTCGCGCATCGACGGCCTGCGCGGCGAGCTGGCGGACCCCACCGCCCTGCAGCAGCTGCCCGCCGACGCGCGGTTCATGGAGAACAAGCCGGAGCCGGTGCTCGAGCGCATGGCGATGATCGACCTGCTCTTCGAGCTGGCGCCGAACGAGCCCGCCGCCCGCGACGCGATGACGTCGCTGGCGCTGTCGCCCATCGACAGCGGCCTGTCGGATTCGGTGAAGAAGGGGCTGGTGGGTGAGAAATACGATTTGCTCTTCCGCCTGGCGCAGGTGGACCGGCAGCTCGCCGTGGACACGTACACACGGCTCGACAATCCCCGGCTCAAGAGCCTCCTGAGGGAGGCGCTCATGGCCGGGCTCGCGGAGTCGGGGGCCAGCCCCGCCGAGGTCCAGCGGATGACCGCGCACCTCTAGTCCGCCATCGGACTGGACCCATCCCCATGGGTCCCGCAGTGCCAGCGCCGTCGGCCTCCGACGACGACACGACACGTCCGTCCCTTTCCGCCCCTGCCGCGCGAGCGCAGGCGTGGGAGGCCCGCACGCGCTGGAGCCATGCAGAGCAGCACCTACCCGCAAGACAAGGAGCGCGTCGTGACTCGGACTTGGAAACTGGGATTGATTGGGGCGTGCTGTGCCATGTGGGGCGCCGCTTGCGGCGAGGCCCCCGTGGACCCGACCCGGGACAACACCCCGGAGGCTCGACAGGCCGCGCTGGCGGCGCTGGGCCGCGTGGAGGTCGTCGACGCGGGCCGGGACGGCACCCCGAGCTTCATCCGCGGCTCGCTCGGCACGGTGGACCGCTCGCTCGTCTCGCTGAAGGCGGCGGACGCGCTCGCGCCCGTGCTGCGCAACCTGGCCCCGGTGTTCGGCCTGCGCGCCGAGGAGCTCACGGTGCGCAACAGCCGCACGGACGACCTGGGCTACACCCACGTGCGCTACGACCAGACCCGCCACGGCGTCCCGGTGAAGGGCGGCGAGCTGGTGGTGCACGTGGACGACCAGGGCGTCGTGTACGCGGCCAACGGCTCGGCGCGGGGCGCGGGGGAGCCGTCGACGCTGGCGCGGCTGCCGCTGCACGCCGTCACTGAAGCGGCGCTGGAGGGCCTGGACACGCTGAAGGTCGAGGGCGAGCCGCGCTTCGTCTACTTCCTGGGCGCCGAGGGTCCGCTGTCGGCCGCCTATGAAGTGCTGCGCGTGGGCACCCGCGAGGATGGGCCCGCCAAGGACCGCGTCTACGTGGACGCGTCGTCGGGCCGGGTGCTGGACGTGCACCCGCTCATCCACGGGGGGCTCAACCGGCGCGTGCACTCGGCCAACAACCAGTGGACCACGCCCGGCACCCTGCGGCGCCAGGAGGGTGGCGGGGCCACGGGCGACGCCCACATCGACCGGAACTACGACCACATCGGCACCACGTACGCCTGCTACGAGACCATCTTCGGTCGCGACTCGTTCGACGACCGGGGCGCCACCATCACCAGCACCGTCCACTACGGCTCCGCGTATGTGAATGCGTACTGGGACGGCATCCAGATTGTGTTCGGGGATGGCGACAACGTGAACTCGGGCCAGCTCGGGTTGGATTTGGACGTGGTGTCGCACGAAATCACCCACGCGGTGACGCAGTACGAGTCGGGGCTCGTGTACCGCAACGAGTCCGGCGCGCTGAACGAGAGCCTGTCGGACATCGCGGCGGCCATCTGCGAGAGCTGGGCGCGCGGCGGGGCGCTGGACGCGGACGTCTGGAAGATTGGCGAGGACATCTGGACGCCGAACATCTCCGGGGACGCGCTGCGCTACATGGACAACCCCACGCGCGACAACTCGTCGCGTGACTTCTACCCCGAGCGCTACACGGGCACCGCCGACAACGGTGGCGTGCACTGGAACTCGGGCATCCCCAACCTGGTCTTCAAGCTGCTCGTCACGGGCGGCACGCACCCGCGCGGCAAGTCGCCCATCAACGTGGGTGGCGTCGGCATGAACCGCGCGGCGCAGACCTTCTACTTCGCCGCGACGACCTACTTCACGTCGACGACGACCATGTCCCAGGCCAAGGCCTACACCGTGCAGGCCGCGACGGACCGGTACGACGCCTCGGTCGTGAGCTCGGTGCGCGACGCCTGGAGCGCCGCGGGCGTGCCCTGACACGCGGCACCGAGCGGAAGTCCCACCCCACCACCTGAAGGAGAACCCATGAAGAACGTCTTCATCGCAGCCGCAGTCTTCTCGGTCTGTCTGTCGAGCACCGCCCTGGCGCAGCTGTCCACGCGCTGCTTCCAGGACGACCAGCTCGTCACCATCGACCTCGCCCGGGGCCGCAACGCCTGGGCGCGCAAGTGTGGCCTCATCACCGCCTCGCGCGAGGCGTACCTGAACACGGAGAACGAGTACCAGGTCTTCACCAACGGCTGCTTCGCGTACCCGGCGGTGCCCGCGGGCTCGTCGTGCAGCTTCCACGTGCCCGCGGACGAGGCCTCCGCGTGCATCACCGGCCTGAACAAGCTGGGCACCTGCGTGGCGGGCTGCACCACGCCCACGCAGAAGGTGGCCTTCGACGGCCGCATGCTGCCGATTCCGGAGGCCTACGCGTCCGGCGTCACCACCGTCACGGCGCTGAGCCCCACCTCCGAGCCGGGGCTGCTGCGCTACGGCGAGCAGACCATCCGCAGCTACGTGGCGGGTGACACGCAGGAGGACATCTTCGCCCTGGAGACGAAGGAAGGCCGCCGGCTGGAAGTCACCGCGGAGCACCCGATGGTGCTCGGCGACGGGACGATGGTGAAGGCGCGCACGCTGCAGGCTGGCGACACGCTGATGGGCGCCGACGGCAAGCCGCTGCACCTGACGCGCGTCACCGTCTTCAGCTTCAAGGGCCAGGTGTGGAACGTCCGGCCGGAGAGCCAGGTGAAGCTGGAGAACGTGATGAACGCGGAGGGCTTCCTCACCGGCTCCGTGCGCTTCCAGAACGAGTGGGCACAGGATGACTACCGGCTGTCCTTGAGGGACGAGGTCGACGTCGGCGGGCTGTAGTCCCCACACCGTCCGTCGTCACGGGGCTCCGGTCAGCACGGCCGGAGCCCCGCCTCGCGGAGGCCTCAGGGGATGTGTGGACAGGGGTACTGCGGGAGCATGCAGGACCCGGCGAAGCCACAGTCCTGGCTGCACGTGTAGGGCGACTCCCGGGACGAACAGAGCCCGTCGCCGCAGAAGCCGCAGTCGTCCAGGCACGAGCCCCAGCTCTCCGTGCTGGCGCAGTAGCTGTCGCCGCAGTAGCCGCAGTCGTCCAGGCAGGTGTACACGCTCTCCGTGCCGTTGCACGTGCCGTCACCACACGCCGTGCCGCAGTCCGCGGGGCACGTGGCGGTGGACTCGCCCGCGCCGCAGACACCGTCACCGCAGGGGTTGGGACAGCCGCAGTCGACGGGACAGGTGTAGACCGTCTCGCCCTTGCACTGGCCGTCGCCGCAGTAGCAATCCGACGGGCAGTTGCCCTCGAACTCCGCGCCGTTGCAGGCGCCGTCTCCGCACACGCTCGCGGGGCCACAGTCGTAGGGACAGCTCCACGGGCTCTCCGAGGGCGCGCAGTAGCCGTCTCCGCAGACCTCGCAGTAGAGCAGGTTGCACTGGGGCAACATCGGGTCGACGTCCGAGGTCTCCTGGAGCGGCACCATCGGACAGGGGCAGTAGGGCAGCGCCTGGGATGCCTCGCCCAGCTCCGACTCCACCGGCGCGACAGGGCCACAGGCCGCGAGCCACAGCGCCACCAACGCGAACCTCGCCGCGCTCATGTCGGACCCGCCGCGTCCCGCGAGGCGGCGAACCGGAGCCACGCGGGCGGCCACGGCGCCTCGAGCGCCTCCAGATAGGCGAGCAGTCCCTCACGCGGAGCCTGACGCTCACGGTGGGCCACGCACGAGCCGAGGTTGATGAGCCCGGACACGCACGGCGCGCTCGCCGACACGGGCACGAAGAACTGACAGTTGTTCGTGGAGCAGGGGTACTGGAAACAGCCGTTGGCGAAGACCTGGTACTCGTTGTCCGCGTTGAGAATCGCCTCCTTCGCCGCGGAGATGTAGTTGCACTTGCGCGCCCAGGCGTTGCGTCCGGCGACCTGCTGCGGCGTGAGGTTGTCGTCCCCGCCGCATCGGCCGCTGAGCTGCGCCCAGGCGGGACTGGCGAAGCCCGCGGTGACGAGACAGATGACGACCCAGAGCTGCTTCATGCCAACCTCCTCGATGGATTCACTGCGCGAGCCTCAACGGCGCGGGACACGGACGGTGGAGCCCAGGAGCACCTCCACCGAGTCGCGCGTCGTCCAGGCCAGGTCCGGGAAGCCGTCCTGGTCCAGGTCCTCCGCGACCAGGGATGAAGGCGTCGTGCCCGCGGCCACGCGCGTGGGCGCCCCCAGCCCCCCGGCCTCCTCGCCGAGCAGCAGGTAGACGCCCCCTTCCAATCCCGCGAAGGCGACGTCCTCCCGGCCGTCCTGGTTGAAGTCCGCGACCACCAGCTCGCCCGGCGCGTCGGCGGGGAGGGAGGACACCTCGGTGAAGCCGCCCCTTCCGTCCCCCAGGTGCACGGAGAGGTAGCCGGAGTCCGAGACGCTGTGCGAGATGACCAGGTCCAAGAGGCCGTCCCCGTTCACGTCCAGGGACACGAGGCGGAAGGGCTCGTCGTCCGCGGAGCCGGCGAAGCGCACGGGCGCCGCCGCGGACAGCTCGCCGCGCTCCGTCGCGAGCAGCACGTCCACCGTGAAGCTGTTGGTGTTGAGCACCAGCACGTCGGGACGACCATCCGCGTTCACGTCCGCGAGCACCAGGTCTCGCGGCAGCCCCGTGACGGAGTGGGGCACCGCCGCGCCGAACGTGCCGTCTCCCTTCCCCTTCAGGAAGGTGATGTTGAAGTACCCCCCCGAGCCCGCGTTCTTGGTCATCGCGTCCACCAGCCCGTCACCATCCAGGTCCGCCACGCGCACCTGCTGCGAGTGATTGCCCAGCGAGTGGGGCACGCCCTCGCGGAAGGTGCCGTCTGGCGCGCCCAGCCGCACCGTCAGCGCATTGGCGAAGTGGCCGACGATGAGCAGGTCCGGACGACGGTCCGCGTTCACGTCGCTGACCGCCACGTCCATGGGCGTGGTGCCCGCCGACAGACAGCGGGGCGCGGCGAAGGCGCCCTTCCCCGCTCCGTCGAGGATGCAGACCTGCTCGGTCTGCGAGGCGACCAGGACCAGGTCCTTCACGCCGTCCCCGTCGACGTCGGCCGTGTGCAGCCCGCGCGCCTGGGTGCCTCCCGCGGCGTGCGTCACGCGCGCCTCGGTGAAGCCCAGCCACTGGACGTCCGGGAAGCCCCGGGGCGAGATGGTCGAGGACGAGCACGCCAGCAGCGCGCAGCAGACCCATCCGAGAGAGAAGTACCGGAACATGACGGCTCCTAGGGGCGGCGGTCGGGAATCGCGAACGGGTCACCCGGCAGCAGACGTCCGGGAACCACTTCACGCGGGCAGGCGTGCCTGGCCGAGGCCAGCGTCCCCGTATGACATGCGCCCGCGCAGGAGCCGGGGCAGCCACAGTCCACGGGACAGCTGTTCACATCCTCCGCGGTACAGACACCGTCTCCGCAGAAACAGTCGATGGGACAGGTGGCCTCCGTCTCGTCCTGGCAGACCCCGTCACCGCAGCCCAGGTGACAGCCCGCCATGCAGGAGTCCTGGACCGACGCCGAGCGGGCCGCGGGACAGCCTCGCATCGACTGGACGCTCGCGCCCAGCACCAGGGGCGGCGGCGCCTGCTCCCGGGAACCACAGGCCATCAATCCCAACACGGCGACGACTCCCCACCACCCGCTCCACCTCGACCTCGAGGGCGCTTCAAGCTCGCACACGGGGAGTGCGAGCTGACGATAGCGACGTGGCTTCATCGGGTCAGCCCCCCACCGACGGGTTTCGCTATATCCTCGGGACCTCGTCGTTCCCGACCCAGCAATCACAAGCGTGGTTTGGGTGCCGTACCCAAGTCAAGGAATCGTCCCGGGGGACTCATGCGCCGCAAGCGGCTGAACGTCGTCGCGTTGGCAGCCGTCCTGCTCCTGGCGGGACTGGGTGGCGTGTGGTGGAAGAATGCCACCGACACGACGTCTTCCGACCCCACCGTCGCCCACGTCCGCGCGAAGACGCACACCCTCCCGAGCCCCGGCGCGGCGCCCTCCGAGCCGCTCGCGCCACGAGGCTCCCGGGCCTGGGTGCCGGGCACGCTGCACCGTCACGCGCTGACGTTGGGGCTGACGATGTCCTTCACCGGACAGCCCGCGTCCCAGGGCGGCGCGCCGCCCGGCATGCGCATCACCCTGAAGGGCGAGTGGGACGAGGGCCTGGTCTCGGCGGAGGGCGCGGAGGTCATCGTGCGCCTCCAGCTGCGGCCCACCGCCTTCACGCTCGACGTGGAGGGACAGGGGGCGCTGTCGCCCGAGACGCGGCAGGCGATGGAGGCGGCGCTGTCGCAGCCCTTCTTCGTGACGCGGGACGCGCGCGGCGCGGTGACGCTCACCCACTTCGAGCAGGGCGTGGACGAGCTGGCGATGGGGCTGCTCCGCTCGGTGGTGGCCACGTCCCAGTTCGTGCGGGAGGGCGCGCCCACGCCGACGTGGCGGACCGAGGAGCAGGACACCTCCGGCCAGTACTCGGCGGAGTACCAGCGCCAGGGCGAGCGTCGCTTCGACAAGCGCAAGCGCGAGTACACCGCCGTGGCCACGCCCCAGGGGCTGCAGCCGCTCGGGACGTCGCCGCGCATGAGCGTCAGCGGGGGTGCCACCTTCGAGCTGGGCGAGGACGGGTGGCTCCAGTCGCTCCAGTCGCGCGAGCAGCTCACGGTGGAGTCCGGCCAGGGGATGCCCACGGTGACGAACGCGATGGAGCTGACGCTGCGGCTGCTGGAGCGCCGCGAGGAGCCGACGCTCGTGGGCGCCTTCGCCGCGCGCGCTGGACGCCTGCGCGCCGCCTCCCTGGCGAGCTTCCAGGGCCAGGCGGCGGACCCGCTCGCGCACCACCGGCAGGTGCTGGGCAAGCGCCGCCTGGAGGACATCCTCGCGGACCTGCTCTCGCTGCCGTCCGACGAGAAGGCCCGCGACGACGTCCGCACGCGCGCCCTGGAGCAGCTGCGCGCGCTCCTGCTGCTGCGCCCCGAGGAGGCCGCGCGAATCCCCGCGCTGCTGCGCACCCAGGGACTGTCGCCGCTGGCCGCCAGCTCCATGCTGGGCGCGCTCTCCGCGGCGAGCACGCCGGAGTCCTTGCGCGCGCTCGTCCAGGCCACGGGGGACACCGCGCTCACGTCGGACGTGCGCATGGATGCGGTCTCCGCGCTGGGCATGGCGGACAACCCCATCCGCGAGGGCGTGGACACGCTGCGGCAGCTGTCGCGCACCGAGGACCCCAAGCTGCGCGGCACCGCCACGCTGGCCCTGGGCAACGCGGCGCTCCAGATGAGCGACACCGCGGGCCGCGACGCGGAGGCGCTCGTGCAGGAGCTGAAGAACGACTACCGCGCCGCGCGCGACGCCGAGCAGCGCGCCCTGCTCCTGCGCTCGCTGGGGAACACCCGCTCGCCGGGCGTGCTCGACACGCTCACCGAGGCGCTGCGCTCCGACGCCTCCCGGGTGCGCGAGGCCGCGCTCGTCGCGCTGCGCAACATCCCTGGCCCGGAGGCGGACCGGCTGCTCGTGGAGCGGCTGGTGAACGACACCGCCTCCGAGGTGCGCCGCGCCGCCGTCTTCGCCTGCGGCTTCCGCCCGCTCGAGCCGCTGCTGCTCCCCGTGCTGGGACAGGCCCTGCGCGAGGACCCCTCCGACGGCGTGCGCTCCGACATCCTCCAGCTGCTCGGCCAGCACCGCCACGCCACCCCGGGCGCCCTGGCCCTGCTGCGCTGGGCGAGCCAGCACGAGAAGAACCCGGACCTGCGACGCATGGCCAACACCTACGTGGAAACCCCGACGACGCCCCAGCCCTGATACCTTGGGGTGAGCGTTCACCCGCTCGGTGGAGGCAGCGAACACATCTGCCGAGAAGACGACGCTGCCCCCGAGGGCAAGAGGACACCCTGCCTCGCCGCAGTATCCAGACCCGGCAACGGCGCGAGGAGCTCGGGGCATGCGAATCACGGCTGGAGCTGTCGCGGCCATGGCGGCATTCGGACTGGCGAGCTGTCAGGACGGCGCCGAGCGGAGCCGACCCGAGGCACGGCCGGACGGAGGCACACCGTCTCGCGGACACCACGTCGTCGTGGTGGACGAGTCACCCGCGGCAAAGGAGCTTCAAGCCATCAGCGAAGTGGAGCGACTCGGAGGCAGCATCACCATTCCCAATCGCGACGGGACGACGAATCGCATCGTCTCCCGGGTGGAGGATGGGGGTGCGCGATTCGTCGAATACTACAACGATGAAAGCACCCGTCCGGTACTCACCATACGACGCGAGGGAGACCTCACCACTCACTGGGGCGACTACGACGAGGACTCTCGAACCGACTCCTTGTATGACCTCTCGTTCGACGGCGGCGTGATGGTGCAACTGTGGCTCGAGGACACGAATGGAGACGGAGAGTTCGACCAGCGCCGGACCCAGCTAGGCTCCCGTCAAGACATCAGAATCATCCGAGAACGACTGGTGTCGCTGGATGGAGGCGGGCGCGGCTGGCGGGTGGAGTCCGACAGAGAGGCTCCAGCCATTCAGCCGCACCCCGAAGAGGAGCGGGAAACCCACTGGAGCGCTGGCACGCGTTGCGACAGCATGGCCGGTTTCCCGGCGGACATGACGTCGACGACGTCGGTGGCCTCGATGCCCGCGGTCAACATCGTCACCGGGACTTCGCCCGGGGCCTGCACCAGCGAGCAGACGGCGAAGCTCATCGCGGCACTCAAGCAGATACCGGATTCAACCAAATGCCTGGGGGCGACCAACAGCACTCTCGGGACAATGATGCAGTCCGCGCTGGCCTCCGACATCAAGACTTTCATCGGGTGTGGAGGACAGTGCCCTGGCATTCGCGCCGCAACCGACCCTGGACCGCCCTCGAGACTGGATGAGCTGCGCTCTGGCCCCTATCGGATGAACCTCGCGCCCTACGTCGTCGCCGGACAGGGGCTCGAACGGACGCTCTTCCATGAGTTGCTGCACTGGAGCACGGGCCTGCACCACGAAGAAGGAGACAACGGGACGGACCAGGTGTGGTCGTGCGCCCGTTTCTGCAGCCGGTGCACCACCGCTGGGTTTGGGGGAGGAGACCCGGCTGCTGACTGCGCCCGATGCGCGGCACGAGACCAGAAGCTGTCGTGCGGATGGAAGATGGTTGAGGCGAGCATGGGAGGGTGCGAGGACTTTCTTGCGTGGATCGGCCGAGGCGTGATTGACCCAGTCTTGACCCAATGCCGCCTGACAGACACCGTCTACGCGCGCTGCAACACATGCAACGTCGCGCACTGGTCCTACTGCGACGGGACACAGATTCCAGTGCCCGCGGGATACAACGGGTACAGCACCGCCTACAGGTGCTGCACGGGATGCTACGTGGGCACGCCGGTGCGGGACTGCGCCAACGTCCCGTCGTTGCCCATCGACACTACGACGTGCCAACTCCCCGTGGCATGCGCTACGCCGTAGCCGAGCAGCCCCGTCCGTGCATCGCCCGCCCACCGAGGTCGAGCGAGTCCGAACGTTCCACGGTGAAAGGGTACACCCCCACCACACCTCAACCCTGACGAGCGTGAGAAGGCAGACACAACCCCTCACTCCGGGGTGAGACCGCCGCTTTCAATCACATCCTCGACTTCACCCGGAGTAAATAGACCTCTCCATCCACCCCTCGGGAGGTCCCATGAACAAGGCGGTATCGCGCGCGCTCGCGCTGATGCTGGTCGTCGTTCCAGGGCTCGTCGCGGCGCAGAGCTACGTCGACTCCACGCCGTACGTCGTCCAGCCCTCGAAGTATCCCTTCGTCACGTATGCGCCGGGCTACACGTTGAATGACAAGGTGCCCTGGGAGTCGCAGGTGGCGCCCTTCTCGCCGGCCGCGAGCTACAGCGTCACGCAGGAGTACGCCATCCTCCAGGACGAGGCGAACCGCACGGGAGGCCAGCTCCAGTACGACGCCACGGACTTCACGCACAACATCGACATCCAGCAGGCCACGATTCCGGAGGCCTTCACGCCGATGGTGCCGCCGCCCACGGAGATCATGCCGTGGACCAATCCGTCGCAGACGTTCAACAAGTCCTACGTGCGCACGGAGCGCTTCGGCAACAGCCTGTTCGGCGCAGGCTATCACCTCAACGCCGTGCTGACGGCGGAGACGGCGACGGTCAACGCGGACAAGAAGGTCGTGGCCGTGGCCGAGGGCAAGCTGTTCGCCCAGGTGTTCTCCTCGGAGCATGACCTGGTGCGCGGCCGCGCGCAGGTGGTGGGGCAGAACGGGGGCGACAACAGCGGCACCGCGGCCTTGTACGTGGTGGGTCAGGAGGTCTGGTCCACGCCGCTGTACGCCACGTACGCGCCGCCGCCCATCAACTGGAGCCGCACGTTCTTCTCCGCGTCCAAGACGTTCATGATTGGACCGGTGCCCGTCACGGTGAAGGGCTCGCTGTCCGGCGGCGTGAAGCTGACGGTGCACGGGCTGGTGGGCCCCACGGTGGCCAGGCTGTCGGCGACGCCGGGCGGCTGGTCCAACGTCACCGCGTCCGCGTCGGTGGACGTCATCGTCGTGGCCATCGGCGTGGAGGGGAGCCTGGCGCTCATCAACGCCACGCTCCCCGCCTCCGGCGAGGTGTTCTGGCCCGTGTGCTCGCTCGACTGGAAGCTGCGCACGGACCTGGACCTCAACGCGCTGTCCGGCACCCTCAAGGCCTACGCGAAGGTGCGCGTGCTCTTCTTCAAGAAGACCTGGTGGATCACCATCGCGCAGTGGGCGGGCATCACCCACAAGATACCGCTGCTCGGCGTGGAGGGCTCACAACCCCTGGGCATCTGTAGTTAGGGGCCCGCCAGCTCGTTCATGATGAGCAGGCCGCGTGACGTGTCCACGACGTACACGTAGCCGTCCCCGGGAATGCGGATGCCGATGGCGCCCTCGAAGACGTCATCGGTCCGCTCCGGGTCCGTCTCGCGGTGCGTGTTGTAGTAGGCGACCTGCCGGGGCTGCGTGGGGTTGGACACGTCCAGCACCCGCACGCCCTCCTGGTACCACGCGACGTACAGGCGTGAGCCCACCAGGAGCATGTTGTGGATGGACGTGGTGGGGCGCAGCCGGAACTCGCCCATCTTCACGATGTTCGCCGGGTCGGTCGCGTCCAGCACGCGCAGGTGCGCGCCGTGGTTCTCGCCGCCCTCGAAGACGAGGGTGCGGCCAGCGAAGGTGCCCACCGCGTTGTGGTGCGCGGTGGTGTTCGGGTACGTGTACGTCCCGAGCAGCGGCATGGCGTCCGGGTTCGCGACGTCGACGACCTTGAGGCCGCCCTCGAAGTGGCTGATGTAGAGCCGGCCCTGGTAGGCGAAGGCGTCATGGGCGCCGTCGTAGGCCCCGGCCAGGGGGAACGCGAGCCGCTGGAGCAGCACGGGCTCGAGCGGCGTGGACACGTCGAACACCAGCGTGTTGCTGGAGGGCCACAGGCCCATGCCGTAGAGCCGGTCTCCGTCCACCAGCACGGTGTGCACGGCGTAGGGCGCGCTGGAGGGCACGCGGCGCACGAGCTTCGGGTCCGCGGGGTCAGAGATGTCGAAGACCACGATGCCGGTGTCCTGGCTCGCGACGTACAGCGCGTCCCCCTTCACCCACACGCTGTTCCAGAGCTGGTCTTCCGGCAGGCTGATGACCTTCTTCAGCACCGGGTGGCTCCGGTCCGTCACGTCGAAGACGGTGATGCCGCCGGGCTTGCCGGGGCGCAGATACGCGTTGGCGGAGACGACGTAGGCGTGGTTCTTCGCGACGTAGATGTCCAGCGGGGTGCCCTGCGCGACGTACGTCTCCGACACGAGCGAGAGGCCACCGGAGGACTCCTCCTCGCCCTCACGCCACACCATGCGGTCGGCGTGCGCGGTGGCCCGCTGGGTCACCCGGCCGTTGGTGCACCGGGCGAAGCAGCCCGTGAAGGAGCGGTGGTCCGGCGCCTCGCAGCCGGCCAGCACGGTGGTGGTGCTGCCTCCGTCGCGGCCCACGGTGTGGATGCCGAGGAGCAGACGGTTCGCCTCGCGCACTTCATGGGTGACGGGCGCGTAGTAGAACTTGCTGGGGCCGCCGTCGCCGACCAGGTCCATCGTCACGGTGTAGTACGAGCCCACCAGGCCGCCGTCCGGCTGCGCGGTCTCGCGTCGCAGTCGCGTATGGAAGATGCCGTCCGCCGGGACATTCGCGAGCGTCGAGGTGTCGCAGGCGGACAGGTCGAAGACGGACGGGTCCAGGCATCCACCGGCGGGGCTCTCGCCCACCTGGGGGACGACGTCGCAGGGCGCGAGCACGCCCGGGTCTCCCGTGCCGTCGCCGAGCTCCTCGAGCACGGTGTACGTGCCGTCCCAGGGTGGCGTCCCGGCATCGGGAGTGCCCGAATCGACGGGCGAGCCGGCATCGGGGGTGGGGTCTGGCTTGTCGCGACAGCCTGGGGATGCGCAGAGAAGCAGACCCCATGTGACAGAGAGCACCCAGGACGAGCGGAGGAACAAAGGCATCGGGAGACCTCGGGGGAGACGCCACGCAAGAGTGCGGGCAACGAATCAAAGGGGCGGCCCCGTCGGATTCGCGCCGCGCGCGGAAACAGTTGCGCCGTGAAGGGGAACCGCATGCGCGTGATGGCAACGAGCGCGTCGACGGCCCTTCTGGTGTCACGGTTGCATGTCGAGCCACCCGCGACCGCGAGTCATGACGCGAGCGCGCCCGTGTCATGGAGCGCGCTGTCCCACCGAACATCGGGTGAGGCGACGAGCCACCCAGAAGGATGACTCGCCCCCTGCGCCACGCGAGCGGTGTCTCACCGCACGGGATTGCGCAGGCTCCGTCCAACGACAGCGCGCGAGGTGGCGTGTCACCGGACAGGCTTGCTCAGGTCTCGACGACTCGCCGCGCAAGGTGGCGTGTCACCGGACGGGCTTGCTCAAGCCGTGTCGGCACGCCGCGCGAGGTGACGAATCACCGGACAGGCTTGCTCAGGTCTCGACGACTCGCCGCGCGAGGTGACGAATCACCGGACAGGCTTGCTCAGGACCCGACGGCACGCCGCGCGAGGTGGCGTGTCACCGGACAGCGCGTCACAGCCCCCGGTGGGCGTCGGAGATGCCCGGGGGCGCGGCGTGCAGGGCCACGCGGAAGGTGGTGCCCACGCCCACGGACGACTCGACGGAGATGTGGCCGCCGAGCGCGGTAACGATGGTGTCGCAGATGGACAGGCCCAGGCCGGTGCCGATGCCCGCGGACTTCGTCGTGAAGAACGGGTCGAAGATGCGGCGCAGGTGCTCCGGGGGGATGCCGCCGCCGGTGTCCCTCACCTCCACCAGCACGCGCGCGCCGTCGTCCGGCCGCGTGGTGATGCGAATCTCGTTCGTCTCCGACTGGCCCTCTTCAATCGCGTGCGCGGCGTTGATGACCAGGTTGAGGAACACCTGGAACAGCTTGCCCTCGTTGCCGCGCACCGGCGGCACCTCGCCGTAGCTCTTCACCAGTCGAGCGCGGGGCCGCACCTCGCTGGCCGCCATCTGCGCCACCGAGTCGAGCACCCGGTGTACGTCCACCGGCTCCTCGCGCGTGTCGTCCACCCGCGAGAACACCCGCAGCTGGCGGACAATCTGGCGCATCCGCTCGGCGCCCTCGCGCGCGTCGTCCAGCACCTGGCGACACTCCACCAGGTCGTCCGGAGTCAGCGGCCGCGCGCGCGGGCCCACCGTGGCGTGCAGGAAGTCCAGGTTGGACAACACATACGCGAGCGGGTTGTTCAGCTCGTGCGCGATGCCCGCCGCGAGCAACCCCATGGACGCCATGCGGTCGGCCAGCATGAGCTGCGCCTGCGAGCGCTTCCGCTCGGTGAAGTCCCGCGCGATGGTCACCCACGCGGGCGTCCCGTCGAACACCACGGCCAGCGTCACCAGGTCCGCCACCACCGTCTCGCCGTCGCGGCGCACCAGCGGCACCTCCACCGCGCGCGCCGCGCCCTTCCCCTCCAGCGCCTGCCCCAGGTAGAGCTGCGCCGCGCTCCGGTCTTCCTCGCGCACCAGCTCCAGCACGTGCCGCCCGAGCAGCTCCGACGCGTCCCGATACCCCAGGTACTGCACCAGCGCGGGGTTGACGGACAGCAGCACGCCGTCCCCCACGTGCACCATCACCGGGTCCGGGAAGGACTCGAGCAGCAGGTGCACGCCCGCCTCGGTGCGCCGCAGCGTCGTCTCCGTGCGCACGCGCAGGGCCTTGTCATTGCGCTGCTCCAGCGCGAGCGACAGCGTGCCCGCCGCGCCCGACAGGAGATTGACCTCGATGGGCCCCCAGGGCCGCGCCTCCCGGCAGTTGTCGAAGCCGATGACGCCGAAGAGCTGCCCGTGCACGTGCAGCGGCAACAGCAGCACCGAGCGCACCCCCTGCGCCTCCAGCATGGGCGTGAGCACCTCGGTGAAGTCCTGGGGCAGGCCCTGCACCGGCTCGCCGCGCATCAGGTCCGCGGCCTGCTCGGGCCACAGCGCCTCCAGGAGCGGCAGCCCGTGCATGTTCGGGTCCTCCAGGTTGGGAGGAACGCCCGGCTCGCACCACTCGGCGCGCTGCGAGGCGAGCAGCGCCCCGTTCTGCGCGCGGTGCATCTCGAAGACGTAGACGCGGGAGGCGGCGGACACGCGCCCCAGGGGCTCGACGACGGACGTGTACAGGTCCCTCGGGTCCTGGTGCGGCATCATCCGCCGCTGCACCTCCACCATCGTCTCCAGGTAGCGCTCGCGCGTGGCGACGGCCTCCTCGGCGCGCCGACGCGAGTCGATGTCCAGCAGCGTGCCCACCACCTCACCGGGCTGCCCCGACACGCCGCGCGCCGTGAGCACCACCCAGCGCGACTCGCCGCCGACGAACAGGCGCAGCTCCTGCCGGGCGTCCGCCACCTGCTGCGTGGCCACCGACTCCAGCAGGTGACGCGCGCTCTCGCGGTCCAGCCCATGCACCACGTCCGTCAGCGGATGTCCCTGCGACACCACGCCCAGCGTCCCGGTGAGCTTCTCCCACCCGGGCCCCAGGTACGTGACACGCCCCTGGGCGTCGAGCTGGAAGACCACCTCGCTGAGCAGCCCATCCAGGGACTGGAGCCGCCGCGCCACCGCGGCCCCTCCATCCATGGACGCGGGCCGCGCGGTCAGGCCGCTCGTGCTCGCCTCGGGAACCTGTGCCAGGGCCTCGACGCGCCCCTCGTCCCGCCGCTCGTCTGCCACTTCGGCCTCCTGCGCCCGCGTCGAGGGGTCGGGTGAAAACCGCTCCAGACCCTGTGCCCCTCCCGGTGGCGACCTCCCCTCCAGCATAGGGCCGGCGAATGTCGGGAAGTCAATGAAGGCGGAGAAGGTTCACCCCTGGTCGCCTGGCTCCCACCCGCCCGGCATCCCCGAGCGGGGGCGCTCGCGGCGGTCGCCGAGCACGCGGGCGGGCACCCCTCCGACGATGGCCCAGGGCGGCACGTCGCGAGTGACGACGGCCCCCATGCCCACCACCGCGTGGTCGCCAATCGTGACGCCATCCGTCACGCCCGCGTTGGCACCTATCCATACATCCGCGCCCACGTTGATACCTCGGGACGTGACGGGCTGGTCACGCACGGGGCGGTCCGGGGCGAGGCCGTGGTCGAAGGCGTAGAGGGTGGCGCCGCTGGCGATGCGGGTGCCCTCGCCCACCCGGATGCCGGCCGCGCCGCCATCCAGGCTCACGCGGGCGTTGAGGCTCACGCGCGGACCGAGGATGACGGGCCCGTGGACGAAGGCCTCCGCGGCGATGCTGCAGCCGGGGCCCAGGGCGACGGTGCGACCGGGCTCGGCGAAGATGCGGGCCTCGGGGGCGACGAAGCAGCCCTCGGCGATGGTGACGGTCTCCAGCTCCATCAGGAGCGCCTGCACCTCCTGCTGCCAGGCCTCCGCCCAGCCCCGGTGTCGGGGCTTGAGGACGAAGTAGAGCCACGGCATCCAGGAGAGGCGGCGTTTGTGCTGCTCACGGCGGAGCGCGTCCAGGTCCACGCCCCCTGCCTACCATGTCCGCGCGGGGGCGCGGGGGCTCAGCCGAGCCGGGGCGCCACGGTGAAGTGGTGGCGCTCGCGCTCGGCGGCGATGGCGTCGGTGTCGACGGGGATGGGCTCGAGCGGCAGCACCATGTCGTCGGCCTCCCAGCGGTACGGCTCGCCGTCGAGCCTCACGCGGCCCTCGGCCATCGCGCGCGTGGCCTCCAGCAGCGGCATGGACGCGAGGTCGCGCATCATCGCCTCGAAGCGTCCCTGGCGCGCGGGGTCGGCGAAGCGGAAGCGCGCGCGGGCCACGACGGCCAGATGATACCACATGGGACGGAAGGCCACGCCCGCGAGGCCCAGGCGCCTGGCCATGAGCACGAACATCTCCGTGGCCTCGCGCGCGAGCCCCAGGCCGGGCACGTCCTGGCCGGGGAGCTGGGGACGCCGCTCGCTGAAGCGCGCGCGGGGGTGGCGCAGGCTCAGCCAGTTGACGAAGAAGTACGGCTCGCCGGTGATGGAGCGCTTCTCCACGACGACGTCCACCAGCAGGTGCTCCTCGCCGCCCGCGCGGCCCAGGACCTTGATGCGGTCTCCGGCGCCGGTGGAGCCGACCTCCACGCGCGGGCGGCTGTAGCCCAGGCGCTCCACCTGCCACAGCAGGCCGTAGCGGAACAGCGCGTACTCGAGCGACTGCGCCGTGTAGAAGCCGAGCACGCGCGGCTGTACGGCGCCGCCCAGGCCCAGCGAGCCCTCCAGGTCCTCGAGCGTCAGCGGCTCGTCGAGCGGCGCGCCTTCCTGGGACAGCATCCGCGAGATGCGCTGGTAGCGGGCGCTCATCGGGTCATAGCGCGCCTTGATGCGACGGCCCGCCATGCCGGACAGCACGAGCACCGTGCCGGCGAAGACCTTCCACGACTCGGCGTGGTAGCCGCCGCCAGGGAGCCACACGCTGGGCACGCCGCGCAGCGCCCGGGCGATGAGTTCGTCCCTGCGCCGCGCGCCCTTCACGGTGAGGCCCACGCGGCCGAAGCGGTCTCCGGCGAGCACGTCGCAGCCCGCGATGACGAAGGCGAGGCGCGGCCTGGGCATGCGCGCGAGCATCGCCTCCAGGAGGGCGAGGTACTGCTCGTCGGTGACACCCTCGGGCACACGCGTCTCGTCGACGCCTTCGGGCAGCGAGCCCCAGTCGCTGCCGGACAGCGAGCCGATCCACACCTTGGGGTGGCCGGCGAGACACTCGGCGGTGCCGTCGGGTGGGTGGGCGTCCAGGTCGAGGACGACCGTCTGTCCTTCGTAGCCATCGGCCTGGAGGGCGGCGAGCGCCACGGCGATGTCGTTGACGGCGCAGAACCCGCCACCGCGTCCCGGGGCGGCGTGGTGGAAGCCGCCGGCCATGTTGACCACGGGGCCTCGCCGGCCGAACGCGAGCCGGGCGGCGCCCAGGGTTCCGCCGCAGACGAGGCGCACGTTGGAGAGGAGCGTGTCGGCGGGGACCTCGGACGGGTCCACCGCGTAGATGCGAGCGAGTGTCTCCGGCTGGCCGAGGGACTCCAGGTAGGCGGCGTCGTGGACGCGGGACAGCTCCGCGTAGCTGACCTGCCTGGGGTGGTAGACGTCCTCGGGGCGGACGACGTGCTTCTCGAGCAGATACCAGGTGGTGAAGTCCACGCCGCGAGGCTCGACGCCTACGGTGGTCTCGATGCCGGTGAGCGGGAGGCGGTAGTCCTCGTCGTAGAAGATGGGGACGTGCTCGCCGCGAGCGAAGGGAAGCCACCGGCCCAGCCAGCGCCACACGCTCATGCCGCGCACCTCGCGCGAGGTGGGAGCGGACGACTCGGAGGGCAGCGGGATGGACGGCGCACGGGAGCGCGACTTTCGCCCAGCGGGAGGCCCATGGGGGCTTTTTCGTGGGCGCGGGGGGCGAGGGTCGTCCGCTCTCGACCGCTGAGAGGGTCCGGAAGTCGGCGACCGGGCGACCGAGCGGCCCTGGTGGACGAGGGCGGCGTTCACTCCACCTGACGCCGGGCCTCTTCACGCAGGGCCGGGCTGCGACGGCGCAGGCCCCGCGCGGAGAGCGCGGTGAGCAGCGCCCACGCGAGTCCCGCCACCCAGCCGCCGAGCACGTCCGTGGGGTAGTGCACGCCCAGGTACACGCGCGTCAGGCCCACGAGCACCGGGAGCAGGAGCGACACGGTGAGGATGTACGCCTTGAGGCGTCGGCGCTCGGTGAGCTGCGCCAGGAGCGCGCCCAGGGTCAGGTAGACGATGGCGGACAGCATCGCGTGGCCGCTCGGGAAGCTGGTCGTCATCACCTCCTTGAGGTGGGGGACCACGGAGGGACGGGGACGCGAGAAGAACTGCTTGAGCAGGCCGTTGAGCAGCGTGCCGCCCACGGTGGCCACGAGCACCAGCAGCAACGTCCGGTAGCGACGCACCAGCAGCAGGAAGCCGCACACCGCCAGCGTCACCAGGAAGAGCACCGGCGCGCCGCCGAGCGACGTCACGTCCTCCGCGGTGAGCCGCAGCCACCAGGGGCCTCGGGGAAGGGACGGGTCATCGGGGCTGCGCAGCAGGCGCAGCACGCGCTCGTCGAAGTCCTGGGTCTCGCCTTCCGAGACCTCGTCCGACAGCGCGATGAAGCCCAGGCAGCACACCGCCAGGAGCAGCAGCATCCCGAAGAGCCGCGTCACCGCCACGTTCCGGTCCGACCTCCGCGCCCACTGAGCCCACAAGCCACGCCACATGTTCGTGACACTATGCATGGATGCGCGCCCCGAGACTCCTGGGAAGCGCTGAGTGTCCGCTGTCCTCCACGCCTTCGACGCGCCTTCCCGAGGGACTCCTCATGGCCACCCAGTATCCGCACCTCGAGCCCCTCCACCGCGACTTCATCCTGCGCCAGCGGATGTTCTTCACGGCCTCCGCCGCGAGCACGGGGCGGGTGAACCTGTCCCCGAAGGGGCTCGACTCGCTGCGCGTGCTCGGGCCCAATGAGGTCGTCTACCTGGACCTCACCGGCAGCGGGAACGAGACGGCCGCGCACCTGCGCGCCGACGGGCGACTCACGCTCATGTTCTGCGCCTTCGAGGGGCCGCCGATGATTCTGCGCCTCTACGGGCGGGGACAGGTGCTGCGTCGTGGAAGCGCCGAGTACACGCGGCTCTTGGCCCACGAGTTCGGCGGCGTGGAGCCACTGGGGGCGCGGCAGCTGGTGAAGCTCGACATCGACCTCGTGCAGAAGTCCTGCGGCTACAGCGTGCCCCTGTACGAGTTCACCAGTGACAGGCCCACGCTCACGCGCTGGGCGGAGAGCAAGGGTGAGGAAGGGTTGACGGAGTACCGGCGCAAGAAGAACGCACACAGCATCGACGGCCTGCCGACCGGCCTCTTCGACGAGGAGGAGTCCGACTGACGGCGGGATGCCCCGAGGCGGACCGGGTTCCTACTCGGATTCATCCGCCTTCAGTTCTTCGGGAAGAGGCGCGACCATGAACAACAACCGTCCTTGCGCCTGGACGACCATGAAGCCCTTGCCAGCGATTCTCACCCGCTCGGAGTCCCGGGCCTTCCCACTGGCAAGCCACTCGTCCGCCTCCGCTCTCGACTCGAAGTCCTGTGAAACCTCGACCGTAAAGGAGGTATCGGAGAACTGCGCGTAGTACCTGGCGAACTCAGCCTCCTTCGCACTGTCTCGAATGTAGAGGAGGGCAGCCTGGGCAAGCTTGAGCGCTTCCTGCTCCTTCGAGCCCTCCTCCTGACTGTCGATGACGGGGTTCAGCGCCAGCAGCATGCTGTTCAAATCGAGACCGAGGGTGTTCGCCATATCGTCACGGGACATAGGTCACTTGCTCACAACGGGGCCAGAACCAGCGCGCCGCCCGCTGCGAGGGGCTAATGCGTGGAGGGACTACTCCAACGCGGCTCCCCTACGGTGCCATGGACCCGGAGGGAGAGTCCTGCTGACCGCGGGCCGCCCTTCGTTTTCGTCCCTGTCCTCGGCTCCTTAAAGGGGTGAGAAGTGCCGCCAGTCCTGGCGGAGGGGGAGGACTTGGAATGACAGTGATTCGCGGTGTCGGCGCCATCTCGCTCGGCAAGTGTCTGGGTGCCTTCTATGCGTTGATTGGCGTCACCGTGGGAACACTGACGAGCATGGCGGTGCTGCTGCTCGGCTCACCCCGCACCTACGCCATCCTCGGCAAGGGCTTGCACCTGGGCGAGCTGGGACTGGGTGGCGGGCTCCTCCTGATGGTGGGCGCCGTCATCCTCTACGGCCTCGCGGGCTTCGTTCTCGGCCTCATCACCGGCGCCCTCGTCAACCTCGCGCTGCGCCTCGGAGGCGGTGTCGAGCTGGAGCTGGAGTAGCCGCTCGACACGCGGGCCTACGGTGAAGCGCCCTCTCCGGGCTTCACCACCGCGAGCGCCACCTGCTTCGCCCCGGCGCCCTGGGCCAGTCGCATCACCTTCATCACATCAGCGTGGGTGAGCGACTGGTCCGCCTTGAGCAACAGCCCCCGGCCTGGCTCCGCTCGAAGCGCGGCCTGGAGCCTCGCCTGGAAGGCCTTCTCGTCCGCGTACGACTCCGCCTCCACGAACAGACGGCGGTCCGACGTCATCGAGAGGATGAGCGGATCCCTCGGTGTCGCCTTCTCTTCGTCCGGCTGTCGCGACGGAGGAAGGGCCACCTGCTGGCCTCGCTGCATCATCGGCGTCACCACCATGAAGATGATGAGGAGGACCAGCACCACGTCGACCAGGGGCGTGACGTTGATCTCACTCTTCACGCCACCCCGGCCACCACCGACGGACATACCCATGCGGCTGCTCCTTGCTGGAAGGGACAGTCACCTGGGTACACGGACGCGAGACGCGGCTGGCGGGCGGACGTCCCGCGAGCGGTCATCGTTCCGTCACGGCGCGCCGCTACCGCGACAGCCGGAACCGGTCCTGCCCCGCGCTGCCGAACGCGGCGCCCAGCACGCAGAAGAAGTGCAGCACGATGCCGGGGAACACGAAGAACCAGTACCCCGCGCCCACGAAGCAGAACCACAGGATGGCCCGGAAGAGCTGCCCCTTGTAGAGCTGCCCCAACCCCGGGAAGAAGAACGACAACACACCAGCGATGATGGGGTTGAAGCGGCGCTCGCGGATGATGTCGGTCGTCATGGCGGTCTCCAGTCCTCCTGCCTTCCCTAAAAGGGCGCGGCGCGGCACGAAAATCCCGCCCGCCCCTCAGGGCACCGGGCGAGCGGGCGGCTCGGGCGTCAGCACCAGCCCGTCGAACACACCATACGCATACGCCGCCGCGAAGGCATAGGCGCCCACCAGGTACGTCACGTTCAGCGTGCGCGCCGTCCCCTCGTCCTTCGCGCTGTAGCGCCCATCCGGGCCCCGCAGCGACAGCGACGTCCCCAGCGACACACCCGCCATCGCGAGCCCCAGCCCCTGGCTCACCGCCAGCGCAGTGCCCATCCCCGAGCGTCCCTGCTTGAAGTGCCCCACGCCCAGCGGCGCCAGGTACCAGGCCCGGGACATCGTCGGATGCGCCTCTCGCGTCGCGACCTCGCGCACCGGCGTGGCGATGGGCGTCGGCGGAGGCATCAGGCGCGGACGCCGCTCGGCCCGCAGCTCCGCGATGCGCGAGGCATGCTGGGTCCTCGCGCGATCCACGAAGGCGAGGAAGTCCGGCGGATACAACAGCGGGTCCAACGCCGCGCCCTCGTGGGCGGACAGCCCGCGCACGACCTCGTCCTCGGCGCGCGCCAGCTCCTCCTGCGCATGCCACGTCGCCCCCAGCAGCAGGTGCGCATGTGCCTCCAGCTCGTCGCCATCGAGCCGCAATGGATAGAGCAATGACTCCAGTTCCGCGCGCGCCCGGGACAGCTCTCCGCACTGGTAGGCCTCCCGCGCGCCATCCAGCGGCGACGCGGCGAGCACCCCGAGCACCAGGGCCACACCCATCATCACGGCGGCCCCTCCATCGAGACCTCGAGCTGCCGTCCCGCCACGGCGTCCACCTCACGCTGCAACACGGGCGCACCCGCGCGCCGCGCCGTCACGGTGTGGCGACCATGCTCCACCTTCACCGCGCTCGCCAGCGGCGCCACGCCCACCTCCCGGCCGTCCACGAAGAGCCGCGAGCCCACGGGCGCGACGATGAGCACCTCCGCCTTGCGCAACGGCAACACCACGTCCCGCGTCACCGTCTCCCCAGGCGCGAGCGACACCTGCATCTCCACCTCGTCGCACAACGAGTTGGCGAAGCGCAGATGGTGCGTCCCCGCGGGCAACGAGACCTCGCGCACCCGAGGCGTGTACCCCCGGCTCTCTCCGTTCACGAAGACCTCCGCCCACGGGCGCGCCGTCAGCTTCAGCACGCCGGGGCTCACGGGCGCGGCGGCGCTCGAGTCCGGGTTCGCCGGCTGCGCGGAGTCACCCGTCACGGGAACGACGGGTGAGCCCTCCATCGACTCCGGCTTCACTGAATCTCCCACGGGTGCATGCGCTACCGACGTCACGTCTCCCCGTGGTTTCGATTCGCCACCACCCGCGACGTCCGTGCCCGGGGGCGCGGGAGTCGACTCCGCCGGCGTCGGAGCCCCCACGGTCGTCTCGCCCGCGGTGCTCGGCGGCGGAGCCGCGGCGCTCCCGGCGCGCGTCGAAGGACCTCCGGTGGACCGCGCACCCATCGCCTTCTTCGCCTGCGTCCGCGACAACTCGGCGAGGGCCTCGCGCGCCGCGCTGACACTCTCGCCTCCCAGTCCGTCATCCATGAGGGACTCGGCTCCGCGCCCCGCGTCCTCGCTCCCTCGCGCGAGCGCCTTCAGACATTCCGAAGAGGAGCCTCCCTCCACGCACGACGCCTTCCCCGCGTCTGCCGCTCCAATGTCCGAGTCTCGTGCGCTCGCCCGTTCTCCTCGGGACGGCGTCACGCCCGAACCCCATGCACCTGCGTGTCCCTCCTGGGACGCCGTCGCGCCCTCGGGCCGTGCACCAGTGTGTCCCTCTCGGAACGGCGTCGCCCCCCCGACCCGCGCTCCTCGGGATGGCGACGCGCCCGCGGCCCCTGTCTGGCCGTCTCGGGACGGCGTCGAGCCCGCGACCCCAGCGCCTGCCTGGCCATCCTGGGACGTCGTCGCGTCGTCGGCGCGTGCACCCGACGGACCTTCACGGAGCTGTGTCGCGTCATCCGGGGACAGCGTCGAGTCCCCAGCCCCTGGCGCCGACCACGCATCCTCGGCTCGCGTCACCTCGTGATGCCGCGACAAGGTCCAGCCACCCAGCCCCGTCGCCGCGCAGAGCACGAACCCCGCGGCCCACCGCGCCCGTGAACTCCTGGGCCGCTGCCGCTCCCGCAGCAGGGCCACCACCTCGGGCGACGCCGGCTCCAACACCAGCGCGGCGTTGAGCACCTTCGCGGCGCGAGCACCCTCGCCCTTCGCCAGCAGCGTACGCCCCTCCGCGAGCAATCGCTGGAAGCGAGACTTCCGCCACTGGATGGCACCCGCCACGGGGTTGCTCAAGAACTCCCGAGCCACCTCGGCGGGCGGCCCCACCTCCTGCCGCAGCAGCGCCTCCAGCTCCGCCGCCAGCACGCCGCCATCCATCGGCCTGCTCCGGGCCTCCCTCGCCAGACACCTGGACACCAGGGCCGACAGGGACTCGGGCGTCCCCGGCACCACCTCCGTCAGCGACGGCGCATCCCGCGTCATCACCGAGGCCGCCAGGTGCGCGGCGCCCTTGCCCGCATGCGGCGTTCCGCCCGAGACCAGCTCGAACAGGATGACCCCCACGGCATACACATCCGAGGCTGGAGAGAAGGCGCCCGTGTCGATGCGCTCGGGCGCCATGTACGCCAGCGAGCCCGTCACCGCGCCCGTGCTCGTCAGCCGCTCCTGGTCCTCCAGCGCGGCCAGCCCGAAGTCCGCCAGCTTCAGCGGCCCACCCTCCGCCACCAACACGTTGTCCGGCTTCACGTCGCGGTGCACGACACCGCTCGCGTGCGCCGCGGACAGGGCCCGCGACAGCTCCCAGCCCAGCACCAGCGCCGCCTCGGGCGGCACCGGCCCGAGCCTCGCCGCGAGGCTGCGCAGGTCCTCGCCCCGCACCCACTCACAGACGAGGAACGGACCTTCCGCGTCCTCACCGAAGTCGTGCACCTCCAGGATGTTGGGGTGGCGCAGGGAGGCCGCCAGCTCGGCCTCGCGTCGGAAGCGCTCCACGCGCCCGGGGTCCTTGCCGGGGTGCATCCGCTTCAACGCCACGGGCCGGGACAGGCGCAGGTCCACGGCCAGGAAGACCGTGGCCATCCCCCCACGCCCCAGCTCCCGCTCGAGTCGGTAGCGGCCCGAAACCACCTCACCCGTCATCACGGGCGCATTCTCGGGGAGCCGCCTCTCGCGAGCAACCCAAGTGCTACAGCCGGCAGGCCTTCGTCTCGCCCACCTGCTCGCACGCTCCCACGGCACCCCCGGGGCAGTCCCTGTCCAGCCGACAGGTGCGCCGACACCGCGACTCCGCCCCCGAGCTCAGGCACACCGCGCAGGTCGCGCAGTCCCACGAGTTCTCACAGACTTCCCCCGTCGATTCAGGGAGTCCCGTGCACTCGCGCACACACAGCCCATCCAACGCGCACTGGTAGCCCGCGGGACAGATGCCGCCTCCCGCGTTCGGGTTGCAGGACTCCTCGCACCGGGGCCGCTCCGGACGGCACCTCGCGGTGTCCGCGCAGTCGAACGGGTCCTTGCAGGCCTCACCCAACCGGGGCCCCACCTCGCATTCGTCGTTGTTGCACCGTCGCCCATCCCGGCACGTGAAGTCGGACGTGCACGTCTCCGTGCACCGCCCTTCCACGCAGGCCGCGGCTGCCTCCAGGCACTCACAGGCGCGAGTACATCCGCCCCCCATCCC
>NZ_SRLW01000138.1:0-25760 GCF_006518215.1 Myxococcus sp. AB025B | reverse complement strand
GAATGACATGGGGGTGTTGCTCGGCAAGAGTGGGCGGGGCAGGGCGGCCGTGTCCGCGCGAGTCATCCAAGGCCTCGGCGCCGAGGCGGAAGTGAACCGAAGGAGGAGTCGACATGAGCGACATCACGCATCGCACGCTGGAGACGAACGGCATCCGGCTTCACGTCGCGGAGGCGGGGACGGGGCCGCTGGTGTTGCTGCTGCATGGGTGGCCGGAGTCCTGGTACTCGTGGCGGCACCAGCTCATGGCGCTCGCGGCGGCGGGGTATCACGCGGTGGCTCCCGACATCCGCGGCTATGGGCGCAGCGACAAGCCCGCGGCGGTCGAGGCGTACAGCATGAAGCAGCTGGTCGCCGACGCGGTGGGGCTGCTCGATGCGCTGGGCGAGGAGCGCGCGGTGGTGGTGGGGAACGACTGGGGCTCCGCGATGGCGTGGACGTGCGCGGCGCTGCATCCGGAGCGCTTCCGCGCGGTCGTCGGAATGAGCGTGCCGCACCTGGGGCGCACGCCGATGCCTCCGACGCAGCTCTTCCAGGGGGCGTTCGCTGGGAAGTGGTTCTACATCCTGTACTTCCAGGAGCCGGGCGTCGCGGAGGCGGAGCTGGAGGCGGACGTGCCCCGGACGATGCGCACGATTCTGGCGGGGGAGCCGGGCTTCGACCTGGGCGCGGGGGCGGTGCGTGCGAAGAAGCCTGGAGATGGCTTCCTCACGCCGCCGCCCGCGTCGTTGCCGGCGTGGCTCTCGGAGGAGGACGTCGCGTACTTCGCGGGGGAGTTCGAGCGGAGTGGTTTCCGAGGCGGCTTGAATCGCTATCGGAACATGGACCGGGATTGGGAGGAGCTGCCCGAGCTGGCGACGGCGCGAATCGAGCAGCCCGCGTTGTTCATCACGGGGGAGAAGGACCCGGGGCGGCTGTTGGCGCCGCTCGAGCCGATGAAGGCGCTGGTGCCGGGGTTGACGGAGGTGCGGGTCATCCCGGAGGCGGGGCACTGGGCGCCGCAGGAGCGGCCCGCGGAGGTGAACGCGGCGCTGCTGTCGTTCCTCTCGAAGCTGCCTGGGTGACGAGGGCGCGGCTCAGCTGAAGACGGTGGACAGGTGGAGGGGGCCGGCGGGGACGCCGACGTCGCGGCCGACGGGGCTGTCGGAGGGCGTCTGCCAGGCGTTGGCCTCTGTCACCTTGGCGCCGGTGGCCTGGTTGGAGATGGACATCTTTCCCTGGTGGCCTGCGGGCGAAATTTGGCTGGTGTCGTAGCCGCTCCAGCCGGTGGCGGCGTGGCCGAAGGAGGCCTCGCCCCAGGTCTGTCCGTAGTTGGCGCTGGGGTTGGCGGTGCCGTCCTTGGAGACGCACCAGGCGACGCTGGTGTTGGTGTCGAAGGCGACGAGCTGGGATTGGCCGGGCTGGAGGGTGAAGGTCTTGGGCGTGCTCTTGTCGAAGTGCTGGCCGTCGTTGGGGCCGCCGTGCTCGCCGGTCTTGTTCCAGAGGGTGATGGTCTGGGGCTGGTTCGTGCTGTTGGTGAAGGTGTTGGTGTACTTGAACTGGTCCTTCTGGCCCGGGTCGATGAGCTGGATGTTGCTGTTGTAGGGCGAGCCGACGTTGTTCTTGGCGAGCCACGGCTGGTCGGCGGGAGCGGGCACGGTGGAGCCGGCGGAGGGCGCGCCGAAACCGGGGCCCGCGTCGCTGGTGTGGTTCGTGGGAGGGGTTTCGGCGGTCTTGGCGGCGAGGCTCGGCGCGGAGGGCTTCTGGGCGGAGATGCTCGCGGGTGCGGGAGGTGCTTCACCGCCGAGGGACGCGGGGGCCTGGACACCGGGCGACTGGAGCTGTTGCGTGAGTCCGCCGAGGAGCTGGGACAGTTGGGCCTGGAGCTTCGCGAGGTCGCCCTGCTCGAAGGAGTCGGCCTGGAGCTTGTGCTGGACGTCATTGCCGGCGCGGGGCGTCGGAGTGGACTGGGGGAGGGAGGACGTGGGCTCGAGGCAGGACGTGCGCGTGAGGGGCGAGCGGTTCTGGATGGCGATGGACATGTCAGCCTCGGGGGAGTGGGGCGGGCGCTGTGTTGCGCGACCTGTGGAGGATTGAGCAGGAGCTGTGCCACCGAGGGGCGCGCGGGTGGGGCGTTACGTCCCGTGGGAAATCAGCGGTTTGGGATGCGCGAGCACGGTGCCGCGCGAGCACGGTGCGATGACGACGGGCATCACCTGATGACTCGGGTCACCAGTCGGGGTGACAGACCCAGGGGCTGGAGGGACGACGCTGGAAGCAGCGATAGCCCTCGTCGCAGGTGTTGGGGCCCTTGGGGTCGCAAGGCTGCTTGCAGGACCAGCCGTCGCAGACCTGGGAGTCGGGACAGGGGGCGAAGCTGTCACCGCAGCGCCGCTCGCACTCGGACCAGATGCGGTCGGGCTGTTGGGGCGCGTGGATGACTCGACAGGTTTGTCCATCAGGGCATGGGGTGGCCTGGCACTGAGGTCCCAAGACGCGAGCACATGCGGAGGCTCCTCCTTCGTGCTGGATGCAGTGCTGTCCCTCGGGGCAGGTACGCCGCTCGCATGAGGGGAGACAGATGGGGGATGGGAGCGTGTCCGCGCAGAAGAAGCCAGGGCCACAGTCACCTGGGGATGTGAGAGTGCAGGGACGTCCGCAGAATCCCGTTCGGCCGCCGCAGGTCAGGCCACGGGCGCAAGCTTCTTCGAGGGTGGCTGGAACCTTGATGCAGGGCTCGCCCTCTTCGCGGAGACCGATGGGGAGGCAGTGCCGGACGAAGGGCCCATCGCCCTCTGTTGCGAGGAGCTGGCAGGTCTGTCCGTCCGGGCATTGCGAATCCGCGAGGCACTGGCTGTCGGCGCAGTACTGGGCGTGAGCGCGCGCATCCATGAGGCAGCCCAGGGGGGGCTCACAGCCAGAACTGTCTCGGCAGTTGCGATGGTAGGTTCTGAGTTGACCGCGAACCTCCTCGGAGAGAATCGGGCTGACCTGGTGGCCGTGAATCGACTCCGTGCGTTCGGTGCGCAGTGCGCTCGCGAAGAGGAGGACGAGCGGTAGGGGAAGCAGCAGCGCGGCTATCAGGCCCGCGGAAGAGCGCCAGTTCATTCGGGCTCACCACAGTGCTGGATGCACTCGGGGTCGTCGGGTGCCTTGCCGCCGCAATACAGCTCACGCTCCTTGCTGGTGCACCGCGTGGGGATGCTCTCCAGCGCATCACGATGCGCGGCCCGGTCGACGAGCCCCTCGCGCCGATGTACCTCGGGACAGCCCAGCAGGGCGCACGACAGCGCACAGACCCGGATGGTCGGCCACGTCATCGCTGTGCCCCCCGGCGCAGGAAACGACAACGTGGATTCTATCCCAGGTGGTCCGTCCGGGAGCTGACCTCAAGGGTCGGATGCCTCGGACTGTACACGCGCCGACAGGGAGACTCTCTCCGCGAGAGCGCCCGCATGCTCGACGCCCCTCTACCTGCATCCCGCCCACACGGCCCCGCTCTCCCTTATATAGAGCCCGATGCTTCCGACCTCCGGCTCCACGACTCGCAAGCTGCTGCTCGCCTTCGGTGCGTTGGTGGCGCTGTTCACCGCGGCCTCGGGCTTCGCGCTCGCCCGGCTGGCGGACATCCACGATGGCTCCCACGAGCTGCGCGAGGCCGGCGGCCGTGTCCGCGAAGCCCTCGAGCTCGCCACCGCCGTCCGCGACCAGTACGCCCACCTGGCTCACACCATCATCCTCGGCAACGCCAGCCACGTTCACTTCCACGAGGAGTCGCGCGCCCGCGTCGAGGAGCTCACCCGCCGGCTCCGCGAGCAGGCTCAGGACGCCGAGGAGCGCGCCTGGGTGGCGGACATCCAGGAGAACGGTGACGCGCTGGACCGCCTCTACCGTGAAACCCTCCTCCCCGCCGTCCTCGCCAAGGACCACGCCACCGTCACCTCCGCCCACGGTCGAGCACTCGAGCGCGTCTCCCTCATCCAGGCTCGCGCCGAGGCCCTCGCACGTCGCTTCGACACCTCCATCGGCTCGTTCGAGGAGCACGTCGCCGCCGTCGAGCACACCAGCTTCCGCTGGGCCCTGCTCCTGCTCGGCGGCGCCACCCTCTTCGCCGTCGGCGTGGGCATCTACATCGGCAACTCCGTCGCCCGCCCCGTCGCACGTCTCTCCGAGGGCGCCGCTCGGCTCGCCGAAGGCGACCTCGACACCCGCATCCCCGAGGACGACCCCGGAGAGCTCGGCCGACTCGCCGCGCAGTTCAACCGTATGACCGAAGCCCTCCGCACCCATCAGGCCCAGCTCGTCCAACACGAGAAGCTCGCCAGCGTGGGCCGGCTCGCCGCGGGCGTCGCCCACGAAATCAACAACCCGCTCGGCGTCATCCTCGGCTATGTGCGCATCCTCCAACGCAAGGCGGAGGGCGCCCTCGCGGAGGACCTGAAAGTGGTGGAGGAGGAGGCGGTGCGCTGTCAGCAGATTGTCGAGGGACTGCTCGACCTGTCCCGTCCGGGCCAGGGCCCCGTGGAACAACTCCCCCTGCGGGAGACGTGCGAGGACGTGGTGGCCCGGCTGCGTGAGGCCGAGCGACTCGGCCAGGTCCAGGTGCGCGTGGATGGCGCGGCGAACGTCTGGGCGCAGCCCTCGCGCCTGCGCCAGGTGCTCCTCAACCTCGTGAAGAACGCCGCCGAGGCCGCAGGAAACGGCGGCACCGTCGAGGTCCACATCGCGCCCTCCCAGGATGGCGGCGCCACCGTGGCCGTCTCCGACTCCGGCCCGGGCGTCAAGCCCGAGGACCGACGTCGCCTCTTCGAACCCTTCTTCACCACCAAGTCCACGGGCACCGGACTGGGCCTCGCCGTGAGCCAGGCCATCGCCGAGGCCCACGGTGGCCGCATCGAGGCCGACACCGGCCCTCTCGGCGGCGCACGTTTCACCCTCCGCCTGCCCCCCGTGTCCGCGGAGCGGGAGGCCATGTCATGAGCTCCTCCAACAAGCCCACCGTCCTCGTCGTCGACGACAAGGAGAACATGCGCAAGCTGTTCTCGCGCATGCTCGGAGACGCCTACGCCGTGACGGAGGCCGCGGATGGAGAGCAGGCCCTCGCCTGCCTCGCCTCGCGCGACTTCGACGTGGTGGTCACCGACATCCAGATGCCGGGCGCGGATGGCTTCGCCGTGCTGCGCGAGGTGAAGCGCCGCGCCCCCGAGACCGAGGTCCTCCTCGTCACCGCCTTCGCGAGCATCCCGAAGGCCGTCGAGGCCATCAAGGAGGGCGCCTACGACTACCTCTCCAAGCCCTTCGACCCGGACGAGGTCGCGCTCGTCGTGGCCCGCGCGCTGGAGAAGCGCCGCCAGGGCCGCGAGGTCTCGTCCCTGAAGGCACGCCTCGCGGTGGCCCCCGGCCTCCACGGCATGCTCGGCGAGAGCCCCGCGATGCGCGCGCTGCACGGCCTCTTGTCCCAGGTGGCCACGAGGGACCTCACCGTGCTCCTCACGGGAGAGACCGGCACGGGCAAGGAGCTCGCCGCGCGCGCGGTGCATCGCGAGAGCCCCCGGGCCTCCAAGCCCTTCGTCGCGGTGAACTGTGGCGCGTTGCCCGCGGAGCTCGTGGAGAGCGAGCTCTTCGGCCACGCCAAGGGCGCGTTCACTGGCGCCACCGTGGCCAAGCCCGGCCTCTTCGAGGAGGCCCACGGCGGCACGCTCTTCCTCGACGAGATTGGAGACCTGCCGCTGCCGGTGCAGGTGAAGCTCAACCGCGCGCTCCAGGAGCGGGAGGTCCGCCGCGTGGGCACCACCACGCCGGTGAAGGTGGACGTGCGCGTCGTCGCCGCCACGCATCGCGACCTGTCCGCCGAGGTGTCCGCGGGCCGCTTCCGCGAGGACCTCTACTACCGCCTCAACGTGGTGACGGTGCGACTGCCCTCGCTGCGAGAGCGACGCGAGGACATCCCGCTGCTCGCGATGCACTTCCTCTCCCGCGCCGGGAGGCCCGAGGTGGACAGCTTCACGCCCGAGGCGCTGCGCGCGCTCTCCACCTACGAATGGCCCGGGAACGTGCGTCAGCTCGAGAACGCCGTGGCGCGCGCGGTGGCCGTGGCGCAAGGCACGCGAATCACCCCCGAGGAGCTTCCACCGGAAGTGCTGACAACGCCCCGAGCCGCCAGCACCGCCCCAGGTGTCCGCGCCGCGACCGAGTCCCTCGCGAAGCTGCCCTATCGCGAGGCCGTGGACGGCGCGCGCGACACCGTGTCACGCGAATACCTCACCGCGCTGATGCAGGAGTTCGGAGGCAACGTCACCCACGCCGCCGAGCGCGCCGGCATGGAGCGCGAGAGCCTCCACCGACTGCTCAAGCGCTACGGCGTGCGCTCCGACGACTTCAAGCGCACGGAGTAGCCCACGGGTTCCATCAGAACGCCGGCACCACCGCGCCGCCGTAGTTCGCCTCGATGAACCGCCGCACCTCCTGGGACTGCAAGGCCTTCAGCAGCGTGCGGACCTCGGGGCGACCCTCGTCGCCCTTCCGCACGACGAGCACGTTGGCGTACGGGTTGCGCGTGGCGGATTCACGGGCCAGCACCTTCGCGTCCAGGTTCAGGTGCTTCTGCGCCTCCAGGAAGTAGTTGCCGTTGATGACGGCGGCAGCCACGTCCTGCAGCGTGCGCGGCTGCTGCTCCGCGTCGATCTCCCTCAACTCCAGCTTGCGAGGATTGCCCACCACGTCCTGCAGCGTGGCGCCGGCACCCACACCCTCGCGCAGCCGCAACAGCCCCTGGTCCGCCAGCAGGTGCAGCGCGCGGGACGCGTTGCTCGGGTCGGCGGGAATCGTCACCTGCGCGCCCTCGGGCAGCTCCGCGAGCTGACGGAACTTCGTCGAGTACAGCGCCAGCGGCTCCAGGTGCACCGAGCCCGCGCTGCGCAAGGACAGCTTCCGGTCCTCGGCGAAGCGCTCCAGGTAGGGCACGTGCTGGAAGTAGTTGGCATCGAGCTGCTGGTCCGCCAGCGCGATGTTGGGCTGCACGTAGTCGGTGAACTCCACCACCTCCACGCGCACGCCGTCGCGCAGGGCCACGGGCACCGCCGCGCGGAGAATCTCCCCGTGCGGCACCGGGTTGACGCCGACCTTCAGCGTGGGAATGCCAGGGGCCTCGCCGGTGGCGGGGGCTTCCGACTTCTTGCAGCCCGTCCCCACCAGCAACGCGGCGGAGACGGCCGCGAAGGCCAGGGGGATGAGCAGGAATGACGCGGGTGGCTTCATGGGGTGGGGGTTCCGCATGTCCGAAGGGGAGAAGGGCGCGGGCCAACAGCAGACCCGCGCGGAAATTTCACTCGTGTGCGCGGCTGGGACGCTGCGTGGTGTGGTCGAAGCGGGATGCCAGGCCGTCTCCGAGCCACTGGACGAGCTGCACCAGCGCCAGCAACACGGCGAGGCAGCCCAACATGACGTCGGTGCGGAAGCGCATGTAGCCGTACTTCACCGCCAGGTCTCCCAGCCCACCTCCGCCCACGGCGCCCGCCATGGCGCTGTAGCCGAGCAGGCTGATAACCACGAGCGCGATGCCGCGCACGAGAGATGGCAGGGCCTCCGGCAACAGCACCCGGAAGATGACCCGCCGGTGCGTGGAGCCCATCGCGATGGCGGCCTCCACCAGCCCTCCATCCACCTCGCGCAGGCCCTGCTCCACCACCCGCCCCATGAAGGGAATCGCCGCGACCACCAGCGGGACGATGGCCGCCGTGGTGCCGATGGTCGTCCCCACCAGCAACCGCGTCAGCGGGACGATGGCCACCATCAAGATGATGAACGGCACCGAGCGCCCCACGTTGACCAACGTGCCCAGCACGCCGTTCAGCGCCGGCCGCTCCCACAGTCCGCCCCGGTCCGTGAGCACCAGCAGCACTCCCAGCGGCAGCCCCAGCACCACCACCAGCACCGTGGCCACCGACGTCATGTAGAGCGTCTCGAGCGTCGCCACCCACAGCGCCCGCGCCAGCTGTTCACCAGGCATGGGCCGCCTCCTCGGACGTCAGTCCCTGCTCACGCAGGAACGCCAGCGCCTGGCTCACCGCGTCCGGCGCGCCCGTGAGCTCGAACAACAGCCGGCCCACGCGCGCTTCACCCACGCGCTCCAGCGAGCCCTCCAAGAGGTGCGCGTCCACGTCGAACCGCCGCGCCAGCGTGGACAGGATGGGCCGCGTCGAGTGCTCACCCGACAAGGACAGCGACACCCGCTGTCCCCCTCGCAGCACCGAGGCCTCGCCCGTGGCGAAAGGCGGGTAGCACAGCTCATGCAGATGCGTGCCCGGCCGCGACAGCAGCTCCACCACCTTGCCCTGCTCCACCAGCCGGCCCTGCTCCAGCATCGCCACCGAGTCGCAGATGGCCTTCACCACCTCCATCTGGTGCGTGATGAGCAGGATGGTGAGCCCCAGCTGGCGATTGAGGTCCTTCAGCAGTGACAGCACCGAGCGCGTCGTCTCCGGGTCCAGCGACGACGTCGCCTCGTCCGACAGCAGGATGCGCGGACGCGGCGCCAGCGCCCGCGCGATTCCCACCCGCTGCTTCTGCCCGCCCGACAGCCGCGAGGGATACACGTCCGCCTTGTCCGACAGCCCCACCAGCGAGAGCAGCTCCGCGACCCGCTCGCGAATCTGCTCTCGCGACAGGCCCGCCACCTCCAGCGGGTAGGCGACGTTCTGCGCCACCGTCTGCGAGGAGAACAGGTTGAAGTGCTGGAAGATCATCCCGATGCCCTGCCGCGCCTGGCGCAGCTCATCGGGACTCAACGACAGCATCTCCTTCCCGTTCACCCGCACGCGCCCCTGGGTGGGGCGCTCCAGCAGGTTGACGCAGCGGATGAGCGTGGACTTGCCGGCGCCGCTCTGTCCGAGCACGCCGAACACCTCGCCCGGGTCCACCCGCAGCGTCACGTCCTGGAGCGCCGACACCTCGCGCCCGCCCTGTCTGTAGACCTTGCTGATACCGCGCAACTCAATCATCCAGCGACTCCCTGCGGTGTCTTCGCCAGCTCCTCGGCGAAGGCCGCGAACAAGCTCCAGTAACGCTCCCCGGTATCCGGCAGCACCGTGAGCACCGTCTTGCCGGGCCCCAGACGACGCGCCACCTGACGGGCCGCGTGCAGCGCCGCGCCACTGGAGATGCCGACGAGCAGTCCCTCCTTGCGCGCCAGCTCCTTCGCGGCGACGTACGCATCCACGTCCGCCACGTCGATGACCTCGTCGTACACGGCGCGGTCCAGCACCTCCGGGACGAAGTTGGCGCCGATGCCCTGGATGCGGTGCGGCCCCGCCTTGCCCTCGGTGAGCAGCGGCGAGCGCAGCGGCTCCACCGCGATGACCTGGAGCCGCGGGTTGGCCTTCTTCAACACACCGCCCGCGCCGGTGATGGTGCCGCCCGTGCCGATGCCCGCCACGAAGGCGTCCAGCTTCGTCACGTCCAGATCGCCCAGGATTTCCTTCGCCGTGGTGCGGCGGTGGATCTCCGGGTTGGACGGGTTGCGGAACTGCTGCGGCATGAAGCCCTTGTCGCCCAGCTGCTTGAGCAGCTCGTCGGCTGCCTCGACGGCGCCGTTCATGCCCTTGGCCGCGGGGGTGAGCACCAGCTCCGCGCCATACGCCTCCAGGATGCGTCGGCGCTCCACGCTCATGCTCTCCGGCATGGTGAGGATGATGCGGTAGCCCTTCACCGCGGCGACCATCGCGAGCGCCACGCCGGTGTTGCCGCTGGTGGGCTCGACAATCGTCATGCCCGGCCGCAGCCGGCCGTGGTTCTCCGCGTCCTCGAGCATGGCCAGGCCGATGCGGTCCTTCACGCTGCCGCCCGGGTTGAAGAACTCGACCTTGGCCAGCAGCGTGGCCTCCTCTGGCGTGCCGATGCGCGACAGGCGGACGATGGGCGTGCGGCCGATGAGCTGCGTCACGTCGGGGTAGATGTTGTGGGGCATCCGGTCTCTCGGTGGGAAGGGCCGGGACCTCGATGCAGCGCCCCGGCGTGTGGGGAAAAAAGAGAACGGCCCGTCTCCAGGTGCTGGGGACGGGCCGGACACGCCTGTGCGCGAAGGACGCTCAGTACGCTCGAACGGACGGACCCGTCGTGACGCGACAACACAGGCCGCGACAACAGGTTCCGGACGTGGCGACGAAGACGAGCATCGGGCTCCAGACGTAATCAATCCGTCCCGCACTGTCAATCCGACCGCCTCCTCAAGCGGCCTCCCGGAAGGCTCGACCCAGCGCGTTCGCCAGGTCCGCCTGAAGGTCTTCCACGTCCTCCAGACCCACGGAGAAGCGGATGAGCGCGTCGGTGATTCCCCGACGCTCGCGCTCGGCGGCGGGCACGGAGGCATGCGAGTGCCTCGCCGGCACCGTGAGGATGCTCTCCACCGCGCCCAGCGACACGCCGAGCAGCGGCAGCTTGAGCGCCTCCACGAAGCTCGACGTCATCGCGTCGCTCGCCAGCCGGAACGACACCACCGCGCCGATGCCCGGATAGTAGACCCGCTCGATTTCATGACGGCCGGCGAGCCAGCGAGCCAGCGCCGCGGCCGTCCGCACCTGCCGCTCCATGCGGACCTGGAGCGTCTTGATGCCGCGCTGGAGCAGGAAGCAGTCCTGGGGGCCGAGCACCGCGCCCACCGCGTTCTGGAGGAAGTAGACCTCCTTCGCCAGCTCCGGCGTGCGCACCGCCACCGTGCCCGCGATGACGTCGCTGTGCCCGCCCAGGAACTTGGTGGCCGAGTGCACGACGATGTCCGCGCCCTCGGTGAGCGGCCGCGAGAGGTAGGGTGACAGGAACGTGTTGTCCACGATGAGCAGTGCGCCGTACGTGCGCGCGAGCGCGGACATGGCCTTGACGTCGGTGCGCCTGAGGAACGGGTTGCTCACCGTCTCCACCAGCAGGCCCTTCGTCTCGGGCCGGAACGCGGCGCGCACGGCCTCCGGGTCGCTCGTGTCCACGAAGGTGGCCTTCAGCCCGAAGCGACTGAACACCCGGGTGAGCACCCGGTAGGTGCCGCCGTAACAGTCGTCGGTGACGACCAGGTGGTCGCCCGCGCTGAAGAGCATCAGCACGGTGGACAGCGCGGCCATGCCGGAGCCGAAGGCGAACGCCCCCGCGCCCTCGTCGAGTGTGGCGAGCACGCCCTCCAGCGCCTTGCGCGTCGGGTTTCCCGAGCGCGCGTAGTCGAACTCGCCGGGCGTCTCCAGGCCCGGCTGGTCGAACATGGACACCTGGTAGATGGGCACCGCCGCGGCGCCCGTCACCGGGTCCACTTCATGGCCGGTGTGCAGCAGGCGCGTGGCGAACGTCTTCGGAGCGGGAGTGCCCGTCGAGCGCCTGGGCCAGGTCGGAGATGATGTCATGGCAGTCCTCGATACCCACGGAGAGGCGAAGCAGTCGGTCAGTGATGCCAAGCTGTTCCCGGCGCGCGACGGGGATGTCCGCGTGGGTCTGCGTGGCGGGAAAGGTGATGAGCGTCTCGACGCCGCCGAGCGACTCGGCGAAGAGGCACAGGCGCACGCCGGCGAGCACCTGGGGAACGAGGGCCGCGTCCTTCACGCTGAAGGACAACATGCCGCCCTGGCCCGCGTAGTGGACGCGCTCCACCTTGGGATGGCTGGAGAGGAACGTGGCCACCTCGCGCGCGTTGGACTGGTGGCGCTCCATGCGCAGCGCGAGCGTCTTGAGGCCGCGGATGACCAGGTACGCGTCCTGCGGCCCCAGGATGGCGCCGATGCCGTTCTGGAGGTACGCGAGCTTCTCGCCCAGCGCCGCGTCGCGCACCACGAGCGCTCCGGCGACGACGTCATTGTGTCCCGCCAGGTACTTGGTGGCCGAGTGCACGACGATGTCCGCGCCCAGCTCCAGCGGACGCTGGAGGTACGGCGTGAGGAAGGTGTTGTCGACGATGAGCAGCACGCCCGCCTCGCGCGTGAGCGCCACCAGCGCGGGCAGGTCCGCGGACTTCATCAGCGGGTTGGTGGGCGTCTCCACCACCACGGCCTTGGTGTTGGGGCGCAGCGCGGCGCGCACGGCCTCTGGCTTCGTCGTGTCCACGAAGGTGTGGGGCAGGTGGAGCAGCCGGTCCACGAGGCGGAACGTGCCGCCGTAGAGGTCCTCGGTGAGGACCACGTGGTCCTCGGGGCCGAAGAGGCTGAGCGCGGCGTGCAGCGCGGCCATGCCAGACGCGAAGGCGAGTCCTCGGGCGCCACCTTCGAGCTGCGCGAGCGCGTCCTCCAGCGCGGCGCGGGTGGGGTTCTTCGTGCGCGAGTAGTCGTAGCCGGTGGACTGGCCGAGCGCGGGGTGCTGGTAGGTGGCGGAGTGATAGACGGGGACGGCGATGGCGCCGGTGGCCGGGTCGCGGCGGGTGCCGGCGTGGACAAGGGCGGTGGCGAGCTTCATGGTCGTGATTCCTTTCGGAGCCGAGGGCGCTTCATCGACCGCGCAGCGTCTGGGAGACGCGGAGGATGTCGGCCAGGACACCGGAGGCCGTCACGGCGCCCCCCGCGCCCGCGCCGCGCACGGTGAGCGGGAACTCGCTGTGCCGCGTGGTGGTGAAGGACACGAAGGACTCGGAGCCGCGCAGGTCCGCGGCGGGCTGTCCCGCCTCCACGGGCGCGAGCCCCACGCGGATGACGGGGGTGTCGGTGCCCAGCCGCGTCGGGTCGATGCGGGCCAGGTAGCGCAGCACGGTGCCTCCCTTGCGGGCGTGCTCTACCTTCCGGGTGTACTCGGCGTCGAGCGCGCGGAGGCTTCGCAGGTAGGACTCGGCGGTGTCGCCCGCGTCGGAAGGTTCGGGGACGAAGGGCTCCAGCGCGACGTCAGAGAGGGACAGGGGCAGGCCCAGCTCGCGGGCGAGGATGAGCGCCTTGCGCGCGACGTCGGCGCCGGACAGGTCCTCGCGCGGGTCGGGCTCTGCGAAGCCGCGCTCCTTGGCCGTGCGCACGGCGGTGGACAGCGGCACGCCCGCCATCAGCTCGTTGCAGATGAAGCCCAGCGTGCCGGAGAGGGACGCGGTGATGAGGCGCACGGTGTCGCCGGTGCGCACCAGGTTGGCGAGCGTGTCGATGACGGGGAGGCTGGAGGCCACTGTCGTCTCGTAGTGGTAGGCCACGTGGTGACGGCGGGCCTCGGCGAGCAGGGCTTCTCGCTCGTTCCACGGCAGGGCGAGCGGCTTCTTGTTCGCGGCGACCACGTGGATGCCCCGACGGAACGCCTCGGTGTAGAGCGAGGCGACGTCACCGTTGGCGGTGCAGTCGACGAGGATGGGCACGGGCAGCCGGCGCAGCTCGTCGAGCAGCGGCGGCAGGGCGCGCGTGCCGGACTCACCGCGGACGACGCGCGCGAGCTGCTCCTCGAGTCCCTCCAACGGCAGGCCGGCCGGGTTGAACAGGCTGCGCCGGCTGTCGGCGATGCCCACCACGCGCAGGGCGATGCCGTGGCGCTCGCGCAGCAGCGCCTCCTGGCTGCGCAGCTGGGTGAGGAGCTGTCCGCCCACGGTGCCCTTGCCGAGCAGGAAGAGGCTGACCTGCTGGTGGGCGAGGTTGAAGGCCGCGTGTGTGGTGCGCGCGGCGATGGCGGTGTCCGCCGCGTCGACCACGCAGGAGATGGAGCGGGAGCTGGCGCCCTGGGCGCTGGCGCGCACGCCGACGCCCACCGCGCCCAGCGCGCTGAAGAAGCGGCCGGCCACGTTGACGCCGTGGCCCATCGCCTCGGCGACGAGCGTGACGAGCGTCACGGGCTGACGGATGCCGAGCGGCTCGACCTCGCGGCGGGCGAGCTCCTGGGCCAGCTCCCTCTCCAGCGCGGTCCTGGCGCGCTCGGTGTCGGGGCGGGGGATGACCACGGCGATGGACTGGCCGTTGGCGGACTGGGCGGTCATCCACACGGTGACGCGGGCCGAGCGCAGTGCGGCGAGGACGCGCTCGCCCAGCTGGAACTGGTCGGAGAGCTTGCGCACCTCGATGCCGAGCAGGGCCAGGTCCTCGCGGGTGGCGATGCAGGTGGGGCGCTGGACGTCGCTCGAGCCGACGGCGTCGATGAGCGTGCCCGGGTGCTCCGGGTGCATGGTGTTGCGGATGCGCAGGGAGATGCCGGACTCGATGAGCGGAATCATCGTGCGCGGGTGCAGCATGCGCACGCCGACGGCGGCCAGCTCCAGGCCCTCGCCGTGGGAGAGGTGCGGGACGGGGTAGGCGTCGCTCACCAGGTCCGGGTCCGCGGTGTGCAGTCCGAGCACGTCGGTCCACACGGTGACCTCGGTGGCGCCCAGGCCCTGGGCGACGAGGGCGGCGGTGTAGTCGGAGCCGTTGCGGCCGAGCGTGGTGGTGCGGCCGTCGGGTGTCGACGCGATGAAGCCGGGGATGACGGGCACGGTGGTGCCCCACTCGGCGCTGCTCGACTGGAGCCGCTCGCGAGTGCGAGGCACGTCCACGCGCGCGGTGCCGAAGGCGTCGTCGGTGACGAGCAGGTGACGCGCGTCGCGGAAGCGGGCCTGGGTGCCGGCGGCGTCGAGCAGCTCGGCGAGGAGCGTGGAGGAGACCAGCTCACCGAAGGAGAGCACCTTGTCCTTGGACGCGAGGGAACACTCGCGGGTGAGCGAGAGTCCATGGAGGAGCCGTTGCAGGGGCGCGAGGAGCTGGTCGACGCGCGCGGCGAGGGTGGCGGACTGCGCGGGGTGGAGCGCGGCGGCGTTCGTCTTGGCGAGGTGGGCGATGCGGCCCACCACCGTGAGCGCGCCCTCCAGCTCGCCCCGGGTGGCGAGGTCCGCGGCCTCGAGCAGCCAGTCGGTGGTGTCGCCCATGGCGGACACGACGACGGCGAGCGGGCCCGTGCGAGCGTGTTGTCCAATCAACTCGATGACCTGACGCAGTCGGCGCGGGGAGCCCACGGAGGAGCCGCCGAACTTCATCACCCGATAGGAATTGCTGCTCATCTGCGAACCTCGAACGAGGGCCTGGGGCCCTGAAGACATGGGGGCGCACGTCCGCGGCGCCGACGCACACGTCGAGCGAGCGCGGCGCTGGAGCGCCGACGAGAGGAAGGAAGGGGGAGGAGCGGTGGAAGCCCTAGCCGGCGTGCACCGGCCCGCGCATTCGCGCGAGCGTGCGTGGCAGGGCGTGGCGCATTCGGACGCTCTCGGGCGAGCGGAACGCGCGACGGACCTTCGCGGGGTACAGGGGGGCGATGCGAGCGGTGGGAACCACGAGGTCCTCTCTCACCGAAGCGGAGGGACTGCCTCGCCTCGGACACTTGGTTTGCCCGGGGAGCACCTGCTCTCCGGACCGCATCGTTTGGACACCTTGGAGGTCCGTCTCCAGGTTGTCGGGCCACCGCCGAAGCGGGACCGCTCTTGATGCTGCATGCGAGATAAACGGGATGCGGGGCCTTGTCAATCCCACGCAAGCCCGCATGGTTGCCCGCGCGAGAGCCGGAAACGTCGCCGCTGGCTGTGCTTGCGGAACTTCCTGGAAGTGCTGCGCCGAGGCTCGACTAGGGGAGTGGGGGGCGGTCCCCTGGAGACGAGACTGGGCCTGTTCACCACATCTGCACGAATAAGAACCCCAGTTCCAGCGCGACGGACGGTCCTTGGACGCCAGAGTGCGAGAGGATTTTCAAGAGGTCGGGGATGTCGCTCGAGGATGCGGCGAACAAGACGCAGCTTCATCGTGAGATAGGAGGCCGGGTGGAGCGGAACTTTTATTGGGTGGGGTTGGCGGACGTGCCTCGATGGCTCGTGGAGACGCCCACGCGGGCATCCGGCGAGGCGTTCGAAGAGCCTTGGCTGTTCACGGATGGGCGCGTGCTTGCGGACCCTGGCCCCATCGAGTCCCAGGTTTCACACCCGGGGACGAAGCGCGCTTTCGTGTTTGGAGGAGTTGAGCGCACCCCAATCGTCAGTGATGCACTCGCGAACGTCTAAGGGGAGTACAGCTGGATCTATGGCCTGCGAATCGACCCCGCGAAGACTGAAGGCGCCCAGGTCTTCCGGCTGAAGCGGTTCAAGGTCGCGTTCGTTGTTTCGGAGGACATCAAGACTGCGCTCGAAGGAGTGGGGAACCTTGGAGTGTCGTTCGAGCGTGTGACCGGGCCGCACGAGCCTCGATGATGAATGATTGGCGTCACATTGCTTCCTTGGAGGGATGAGGGCGTCGGCCGGAGGCGGCCAGCGTTCTCTTGAATGCAGTACGGGCCGTGGCTCGCCGGCTGGCTGCTCACCCGGGTGATTTCCACAGCGGCCCATGAGCCCGGCAGGCGGTGATGTGCGCCGTGAGGCCACAGGGCCGTGCTCCGCTCGGGGCCATCACAGTGTGATGGATTCGGTCACACCTGTGGCCATGGCGCTGGCTCGCAACTTGTTGGAATCGCTGGGGTTCGGCGTGGGTACGGGGCTTGCGATGGTGACGGGCATGTCGCTCGTGTCCGCCGCCCTGTCGCTCGTGCTGGCCGCCTCGCCCTCGGAGGCGTGGTCGCTGGAGCGCGTGGTGTCGGAGGCGCTGGCGCGCAGTCCGGAGGTCGCGGCGGCACAAGCGGAGGAGCAAGGCGCCGAGGGCGTCCGCGCGACCGACGGCCGTTGGCCCCGCGCGAACCCCTCCGTCGAGCTGGCCCTGGTCACGGATGCGCTCACGGGGAACTCGGGTGAGCAGCGCACGGAGCTTGTGTTGAGTCAGTCCCTGGAGGTCGCCGGACAGTCGGGGCTGCGCGTGGAGCGCGCGAGCGCGGCCCTGGCCGCTGCCCGTGCACGACGTCACGCGGTGATGCTGAGTGCTTCGGCGGGCGCCGTGGAGTCGGCCGTGGAGCTGGAGCGCCGCGAGGCGCGCGCGACGCTGGCGCGTGAGTCGCTCGAGCTGACCCGGCAGATGGAGGCGGCCACGGTGCGTCGCTTTGCCGCGGGCGATGTGTCGGAGATGGACCGCAACGCCGCTGCCTTGGAGCGCGCGCGTGCGGAGGCCCGCGCGGCGCAGGCGGTGGCGGAGGTGGTGGCGGCTCGGGCCGAGCTGAATCGTCGCCTGGGTCGCTCGATGGACGCGGCCTTGCGTGTCTCGCTCGTGGACACAGCGACCCGGCCGCTGCCCTCGTCGCTGGAGGGTGAGCCCCCGAGCCTGGTCGCGGCGCGCGCCGAGGTGGCCGCGGCGGGCTCGGAGGTGGACCTGCTGCGCCGGGAGCGCATCCCGAGTCCGACGGTGTCCCTCGGCTACGAGCGTGAGCGACGGCCGGAGTCCCACGGCGTCTTCTCGGATGTGCACACCGAGCACCTGCTCATCGCGCGGCTCTCGGTGCCGCTGCCGCTGTGGGACCGGAACCAGCCCGAGCTCGCGCAGGCGCGGGCCCGACGCAAGGTGCGTGAATCGGAGCAGGTGGCGAGTGAGCGAGATGTGTCCGCGGAACAAGCCGTGGCGCGAGCGACGTTCGATGCGGCGCGCTCGGCGCATGAGTCACTGATGTCGGTGCGCCCCTCGGTGGACCGCAACCTGGAGCTGGTGCGTCGCGCGTACGAGGCCGGAGAGCTGGGGCTCGATGCCTTGTTCCTCGCGCGAGACAGGGCGTTCGCGGCGGCGGCGGAAGGTGTGGACGCGGCGGCCGCGCTCGTCCGGGCCCGTGTGGCCCTGCTGCGCTCGGTGGGGCGGCTCCCGACGGGACAGGTGCCGGAATGAGCACGTCGTCGAGGCATGCGGTGTGGATGTGCGCGCTCCTGGCGCTCCCCGCCCTGGCGCACGAGGGCGAGTCGCATGGTGGACCAGCCGTGTCCTCAGTGGCTCGTGACTCGCAACATGTGCTCGCGGCGACGGGGGACGTGTTCGAGGTCGTGCTCAAGCACCCCGAGCACTCCGAGACGCCGAAGACCCAGGTCCGCATCTGGGTCGCCGAGACGGAGACGAACGCCCCGGTGAGCGGCGCGCAGGTGGAGCTCACGCTCACGGGCAGCACCGTGCAGAAGCTGCCCGCGCGAATGCTGTCGGCGGGCGCCTACGAGACAGAGGCCCTGCTCGAACCCGAGACGGAGTGGGCCGCCGTGGTCACGGTGACGCGCGGCAACGACGTCGACGTGCTGGCGCTCGGCACGGTGCATCTCGAGGACGACCACGACACGTCGGGCGCCACCGGAGCCACGGAAGGCTGGCGTTGGGGCGCTGTGGGCGGCGCATCGCTGCTGGCGGTCGTCGGGGCGTGGTGGACGTCCCGCCGCAAGAAGGTGCGGACATGAGGTCGGTGATGCGGTCCACGTTCTCGCTGTTCCTCTGTCTCTCCCTGAGCGGCTCCGTCGCCCTGGCGCACACGGGCGAGTCCCACGCCGCCGCCCAGCCCGTCGTCACCGGCCCGTCCTTCTCCGTCCCGAAGGAGACGCAGTTCCTCCTGGAGGTCCGCACGCGACGCGCGGCGGTGCGCTCGGTGGAGTCCCGACTGGTGACGCCCGGGAAGGTGGTGCCTCGTACCGACCGCATCGCCCAGGTGTCCGCGCCCGTCGCGGGGCGGGTGCTCGCGGCGAACGGCGCCGTGCCGCTCGTCGGCCAGCGCGTGAAGCGCGGCGAGGTGCTGGCGCTGGTGCAGCAGAGCCTCTCCACCTCCGAGTCCACCGGCCTGTCGACGAGCCACTTCCAGGCGGAGGCCGAGGTCTCCCGAGCCCAGGCCGCGCTGGAGCAGGCTCGACGGGACCTCACGCGCCTCGAGTCCCTCCAGGGTGTGGTGGCGGAGAAGGAGGTCCAACAGGCACGGCTCGCGGTGAGCACCGCCGAGCAGGAGTGGAGCCGGGCGAAGTCCGCGCGCGAGGTCCTCGCGGGCGCGCGCCAGGGGCAGGGCACCGCGCGGGTCTCACTGGTCGCGCCCATCGACGGCGTGCTCGTGGAGGCCCGAGCCTCCGTGGGTGAGCAGGTGGACCCGTCGCGTCCGCTCTTCACCGTGCTGGACGCCTCCATCGTCTGGGTGGAGGCGCACGTGTACGAGGCCGAGGTCGCGCGGGCCGAGGGCACCACGGGTGCGCTCATCTCCACCGCGGCCTATCCCGGCCAGCACTTCCCGGCGAAGCCCTATCACGTGGGCCAGATGGTGGACGAGGCGACGCGCAGCGTGCGCGTGCTCTTCGAGGTCGACAATCGCCAGGGCCGACTGCGCCCCGGCATGTTCGTGGACGTGGCGCTCGGAGAAGGTGGACGCAAGGACGAGCTCGCCGTGCCGACGGATGCAGTCGTGGAGGACGAGGGCCGCGCCTTCGTCTTCATCCACACCGGGCCGGAGACCTTCGAGCTGCGCCCCGTGGTGCTCGGCGGCACGGATGGCGCGTGGAGGGCGGTGCGCCAGGGCCTGAAGACAGGAGAGCGGGTGGTGGTCTCCGGCGTGGCGGCGCTGCGGCTGGCGCGAGGGGGACGGTAGTGCTGGACCACGTCATCCTCTTCTCGCTGCGCCATCGCCTGTTCGTCGTGCTCGCGGCGGTGGCGGTGCTGCTCTATGGCGGCTGGGTCGTCACGCGGCTCCCCGTGGACGTGTTCCCCGACCTCAACCGTCCCACCGTCACTGTGATGACCGAGGCGGGCGGCCTGTCCCCCGAGGAGGTGGAGACCCTCGTCACCACGCCCATCGAGACGTCGATGAACGGCGCGCCCGGGGTGCAGCGGGTGCGCTCGTCCTCGGGCGTGGGCCTGTCCATCGTCCACGTGGAGTTCGACTGGGGCACGGACATCTACCTGGACCGGCAGCTCGTCTCCGAGCGGCTCCAGGTGGCGCGTGAGCGCCTGCCGCGCGACGTGGCGCCCCATCTGACGCCCGTGTCCTCCATCATGGGGGAGATCCTCCTGCTCGGCGTGCAGAGCGAGGAGGGGCGCACGTCGCCGCTGGAGCTGCGCTCGCTGGCGGACTGGGTGCTGCGCCAGCGCCTGCTCACGATTCCCGGCATCGCCCAGGTGACGGTGCTCGGCGGCGGCGTGAAGCAGTTCCAGGTCCGCGTGGCGCCCGGGAAGCTCCTGGCCTTCGGGCTCACCTTCGAGGACGTGGAGCGCGCGGCGGGGCTGTCCCAGGGCAACACCACGGGCGGCTTCGTGGACAAGGGCGGGCGCGAGTACCTGGTCCGCAACCTCGCGCGCAGCGCCTCCGTGGAGGACCTTCGCGCCACGGTGGTCGCGATGCGGGACGGTGTCCCGGTGCGCCTCTCCCAGGTCGCCGAGGTGGACGTGGGCCCGGCGGTGAAGCGCGGTGATGGCGGCATGAATGGTCGCCCCGCGGTCATCCTCGCGGTGCAGAAGCAGCCCGGCGCGAGCACCCTCGCGCTGACGGAGCAGGTGGACGTCGCGGTGAAGGAGCTGCGCTCCACGCTGCCCTCGGACGTGCGCGTGGAGACGCTCTTCCGTCAGGCGGACTTCATCCAGGCCGCCATCGGCAACGTGGTGGAGGCGCTGCGGGACGGCGCGCTGCTCGTCGTGGTGGTGTTGTTCCTCTTCCTCGTCAACCTGCGCACCACCGCCATCACCCTCACCGCGATTCCGCTCTCCTTCGTCATCACCGCGCTGGTGATGAAGGCGTTCGGCCTGTCCATCAACACCCTCACGCTCGGGGGCCTCGCGGTGGCCGTGGGCGAGCTGGTGGACGACGCCATCGTCGACGTGGAGAACGTCTACCGGCGCCTGAGGGAGAATCGGGCGAAGGCGCAGCCCGAGCCCGTGCTCCGCGTCATCTACCTCGCCTCCTCGGAGGTGCGTGGGTCCATCGTCTTCGCCACGCTCATCGTGGTGCTGGTGTTCCTGCCCCTGTTCGCGCTCGGTGGAATCGAAGGCCGCCTGTTCGCGCCGCTCGGCGTGGCCTACGTGGTGTCCATCCTCGCCTCCCTGCTCGTGTCTCTCACCGTGACGCCCGCGCTGTGTGCGTTCCTGCTCCCCAAGGGCCGCTTGCTGGAGCACGGCGATGGCGCCGTGGTGCGCTGGCTGAAGGCGCGGGCGCGTCATGTGCTCGACTTCTCGCTGGCCCATTCGAGCGCGGTGATGGTGGGGGCGACGGTGCTGGTGCTCGGCGCGGTGGCGGTGGTGCCGTTCCTCGGGCGCTCCTTCCTGCCGCCGTTCAACGAGGGCACCGCCACCGTCAACGTGCTGGCGCCTCCGGGCACGTCGCTGGAGGAGTCCAATCGCTTCGGGCTGCTGGCCGAGCGGCTCATCGCCTCCGTCCCCGAGGTGAAGACCGTGGGCCGCCGCACCGGCCGCGCCGAGCAGGACGAGCACGCGGAGGGCGTGCACTACTCGGAGCTGGACGTGGACTTCAAGGAGGGCGGGCGTCCTCGGGACGTGGTGCTCGCGGACCTGCGCGAGCGGCTGTCCGTGCTGCCCGGCCTGTCCGTGTCCGTGGGACAGCCCATCTCGCACCGACTGGACCACCTGCTGTCCGGCATCCGCGCGCAGGTGGCGGTGAAGCTCTTCGGGCAGGACCTGGAGGCGCTGCGAGGCAAGGCGGAGGAGGTGCGCGCCGTCATGGCGCAGGTGCCCGGCGTGGTGGACCTCCAGGTGGAGCAGCAGACGCTGATTCCCCAGCTCCAGGTGCGCCTGAAGCGCGAGGAGGCGGCGCGGCTGGGCGTCCAGCCGGGCGCGATGGCGGAGCAGCTCGAGAAGGCCTTCAACGGCGTGGTGGTGGGGCAGGTGCTGGAGGGCCAGCGGACCTTCGACGTGCTGGTGCGCTACGAGGAGCGCGCGCGGGTGGACGCGGAGGCCTTCCGTCGGGCGCTGGTGGACACGCCGTCGGGCGCGCGGGTGCCCGTGGCCGCGGTGGCCGACGTGGTGGAGTCGCGCGGCCCCAACGTCATCCACCACGACCACCTCCAGCGGCGCGTGGTGGTGATGGCCAACGTGGCGGGCAGGGACCTGGGCAGCGCGGTGGAGGAGGTCCGCGAGCGCGTGGCCGCGAGCGTGGTGCTGCCGACGGGGACGTTCCTCTCGTACGAGGGGCAGTTCGAGAGCCAAGAGGCCGCGACGCGGCTCATCGCGCTGCTGTCCCTGGTGTCGCTCGTGGGCATGTTCCTGGTGCTGTACGCACACTTCCGCTCGGCGCGCCTCGTGGCGCAGGTGATGCTCAACATCCCGCTCGCGCTGGTGGGCAGCGTGACGGCGGTGGTGCTCACCGGGCAGCCGCTGTCGGTGGCGACGCTCGTGGGCTTCGTCACGCTGTGCGGCATCGCCAGCCGGAACACCATCATGCTCATCTCGCACTACCTCCACCTGGTGGAGCACGAGGGCGCGGTGTTCGGCCGGGAGATGGTGGTGCGCGGCTCGCTGGAGCGACTGGTGCCCGTGTTGATGACCGCGCTCACGGCGGGGCTGGCGCTGGTGCCGCTGGCGCTCGCCTCGGGCGCTCCCGGCAAGGAGATATTGCATCCGGTGGCCACCGTGATTCTGGGCGGGCTCATCAGCTCCACGCTGCTGGACCTGCTCGTCACGCCGGCCGTGTTCCACCGCTTCGGACGTCCCGCGCTGGAGCGCTACCTGGCGCGCAAGGCGGCGGCGCGGACCGAGGATGACCTGACGCTCCCGGGGCCCCGGCCCGAGGGAGAGCGACTCGCGGGCTCGTATTGAGGCCCTCGCGGGCCCGCATTGGGATTGAGGAGAGAGATGAGACACGGATTCATCGCGGTGGTGGTGGCGGCGGGGATGGTGGCCGCATGCAGCAAGAAGGAGTCACCGGCGCCCGCGCCCGTCGCCGCCGCCGCGCGCTCGCACGTCGAGGACGCGCCGCATGCGCACGCCGCGCCCCACGGTGGGCTGGTGGAGTCGACGCCTCGGGGGCATCTGGAGTTGGTGACGACGCGGGCCGGCGGTTATCGCGTGTACCTGCTCGACGCGTCGCTCGCGCCACGTCCGGTGGACGGGGCCACGGGCTCGGTGAAGGTGGCCAAGGGCGGCTATCCGGACGTCACGCTGACACCCGCGGGAGACCACCTGGCGGGACAGGGACCCGAGCACGGCGATGACCACCTGGCCATGGTGGTGACGGTGGTGAAGGACGGGAAGCCGGAGGTCGCTCGCTTCGCCGCGCACCTGGAGGCGAACGGACACGGCAACGGGCTCGTGGGGACGCTGCGCGTGGCGCCCTGTCCCGCGACGCCTCCCGAGGGACTGAGCGCCGCGGACTGCGCGAAGCAGGGCGGCGTGTACTCGCTGGTCCGGGACGGTGGCGCCACCACGCTGGTGCTCGCGGCGCCAGGGCAGGACGCGAAGGGCCTGCTGAGCACCCGCGTGGGGCAGCGCGTGCACGTGAAGGGCACGGAGGCCGAGGGGCGCGTGGTGGCCGAGGCGGTGGCGCTGGAGCACGACCACACGCCCTTCCACGGCGGCGTCGTGGCGATGAGCGGCGACACGCATCTGGAGGTGCTGTCCCTGCGCTCCGGCGAGGTGCGGGTCTGGGTGACGGATGCCTTCCGGCAGCCGCTGCCGCTCGCGGGACGCAAGGGCGTGGTGGAGGTGACGGGCGCCTCCGCGCCGCTGGTGCCCGAGGCGGGCGGCGCGTACCTGAGCGGCACGTTGCCTGCCTCGGACGTGGAGCGGGAGGTGACGGTGCGCCTGCCGATGCCCGAGGACGCGGAGTACTTCATCGGCTTCCTGCTGACGCCCACGGACGCGCCGAAGTCCGCCGCGAAGCCCGAGGCGACGGGCGGCGACGCGGTGCAGGAGGTGACGATTACAGTGCAGGGCGGCTATCAGCCGAGCGAGGTGACGCTGAAGCAGGGCGTGCCCGCGCGGCTGCGCTTCGTGCGCAAGGACTCGGGCGGCTGCGGCGACGAGCTGCTCATCCCCGACTTCGGCATCCAGCGCCCGCTGCCTGGTCTGACGGAGACGGTGGTCTCCTTCGTGCCGGACAAGGTCGGCACGTTCGCGTTCACCTGTGGCATGCAGATGATGAAGGGCCAGCTGGTGGTGAAGTGAGCACCTCCGAGAACACCGAGGCGATGCGCGAGGAGGGCGACGCGGTGACGCGGGCGCTGGTGGAGAACCATCGCCAGTTCCTCGCCTTCGTGGAGCGGCGCGTGGGCAACCGCGCGACGGCGGAGGAGATCCTCCAGTCCGCCTTCGTGAAGTCGCTGGAGGGCCAGCGTGTCCTCGACGACGAGGAGGGCGCGGTGACGTGGTTCTACCGGCTGCTGCGCAACGCGCTGGTGGACCACTACCGCCATCAGCAGGTGGAGGGGCGTGCGCTGGCGCGCGAGGCGCTCGGAGCCGAGGAGCCCACCGAGGACCCCGAGCTCAGGCAGGCGGTCTGCGCGTGCGTGGGCGAGCTGCTGCCTACCCTCAAGCCCGAGTACGCCCAGATGGTCCGCGAGGTGGACCTGGAGGAGCGCTCCGTGCCGGACGTGGCCCGCGAGGCGGGAATCACCCCCAACAACGCGGGCGTGCGCCTGCACCGCGCGCGACAGGCCCTCAAGAAGCAACTGGAGCGCAGCTGCGGCACCTGCGCGTCCCACGGCTGCCTGGACTGCTCGTGCAAGGCGCGCTCCTGAGCAGGCGGCGAGCGGGGCGCTCGGGTCCGGCGAGAAAGCCCTTGCCGAAGTCCCGGGCGCGCCGTTAACTCTTCCGCAGGTGCCGAGGGGCGCCTGCCCGAAAAGACGACGTCACCCTCGCTTCATCCGGCAGGTCCGACAGTTTCCGATGAGTTCCTTCCACGGCCCATGACACGGGTGGGGCCGCCGTTCAGGGACTTCTCATGGGAACCGTTGCAGACACCTCCGAGCCCCTCTCCCTCCAAGAGTGCAAGGTCCGCGCGTCGCTCCTGCTCAAGGCGCTCGCCGCGGACGACTCCGCGAAGGCCTCGCGCGCGGCGGAGCGGCTGCGCGTGCTGCCCGGCTTCGCCAGCCTGTCGCTGGGCGAGGTGCTCGCGCGCCGTGACTCCATCCAGCGCAAGCACGCGCTCGCCGTCATCGCGAGGGAGCAGGGGCACGCCACCTGGAGCGACTTGAAGCAGGCGCTGGAGGCGCGCGACGCGCCCCGGGTCGACTTCGAGCGGCTGCTCTCCCGCACCGGCGGCACGTACCTCAACCGCTGGTTCACCTCCTACGAGGAGGCCGCCGCGTCGCTGCGCGAGCTCGGGGGCTACCTCTTCCCCTTCCGCGAGCAGTTCTTCATCTGCGAGCCCGGGCTCTTGGGCCTGCTCGGGCTGGACCCGGCGGACCCGGACTGGGCGAAGGCCGGTCCGGACTGGCTCGCGCCTCGCGATGCCCAGGCCCACGCGCGGCTCGAACAACGCCTGCTCCAGCGCTGCCGCGAAATCCCCACCCACCCCACGAGGAAGTCGCCCATGTCGTCCCCTGATGCCAACGCAAGCCGGGCCCGTCGCTCGGACCTCAAGCGCGAGTACAAGGAGAACCCTCCCGAGATGGGCGTGTTCGCCGTGCGCAACCACGCCAACGGCAAGGTGCTGGTGGGCTCGGCGCTCAACGTCCCGGGCATGCTCAACCGCATCCGCTTCGAGCTGACCATGAACATGCCCCGCATCCCCGCGCTGCTCGAGGACTGGAAGCGCCACGGCGCGGAGCAGTTCACCTTCGAGGTGCTCGACGTGCTCGAGCCGCCCAAGGAGCCCGGCGTGGACCTCAATGAGGAACTCCGCGTGCTGGAGAACCTGTGGCTCGACCGCCTGAAGCCCTACGGCGACGCGGGCTACAACGCGCCACCCAAGTAGGCGGGCACGCCGCCGGTGCGGGTGCGCACCCTTACGGAAAATCGACTGTAAGAGTCCGTCGGGTGTCTCGTTGACCCGGGGGAAAGGAGACGCACCATGCATCGCCACTCCCACCCGGGCTCCCA
>NZ_SRLW01000137.1:0-25883 GCF_006518215.1 Myxococcus sp. AB025B | reverse complement strand
CCGCTGACGCAGTGCACAGGCCCCGGCCGTTTGAGGCACGACGATGCCGTCACTCCACGTCCACCTCCCGGGCGAGTGACACATTCCAGTCAGAGGGCAGGTCCGCGTCGCAGAAGGTGCAGACGAACCACCGCTCCTTCACCAGGGTGACTTCACCGCACGCAAGGCACCGACGGAAGTCCATCGCCCCGGTGAAGCCCGTGGGCGGGTGGAGCCCCAAGGGCGCCAGGGCCCGGGCCACGGCCGCCCAGCAGGTGACGTCCGGGCAGTAGCCGGTGGACAGGTTCGAGACCTCGGCGACGGAGGGCTGTCCTGCATCCAGCCGGAAGCGAAGCTCTCCGGCCGCGAGCACCTCTTCGCCGTCCGCGCACGCGACGTGCTCGGAGCGGCGCGGCGCCAGGCGCAATCGACCGAGCAGGTCGACGACGTAGGTCGCGCCTTCGCTGAAGGCCTCCGGGTGGGCGGAGAGCCAGACGCGGAGCCCTGGCGGAGACGTCACGGGTGTCCCAGGAGTCCCGAGTGAGCGCTGTCGTATCTCCCGGGGCCCCACATAGCTGTAGGCAAGCAATCGCATGCGGCGCGGACGGGCGGCCCGTCCGACTCGGACAAGAAGCCACAAGAACCGCGAGGCGCAAGCGAAGACGCGTCTCATCGCGGCGCCATCTCAGACTTCACCCGCGAACCGGGCAGCCGCTCGACCACGGTCCCGATGCACGCTTCAAACGAGCATCGGGCTGTCGAGGGCCGTCACCGCGTTTCGCCACGGCCACTTCACCAACGGGCCCGAGAGGACCTTCGAGCAGTCCGAATCAAACGCGCAGCGAGCCTTCGAGCACCGTCACCGCGACACCGCCGATGCGGGCCTGCTCGGGATGGCCCGCGCGACCTGAGACCTCGACCTCGATGCGCCCCGGCTTGCCCATGGCGTCGCCCTGTTCGATGCGCGCCCGGACCGTTCCACCCGAGGCCGGCAGTTCCAGCGCACCGTGCATCGCCAGGTACATCCCGAGCGGCCCCGCGGCCGAGCCCGTCGCGGGGTCCTCCGGCACACCCAGTCCCGGCACGAAGTAGCGCGAGTGCGCCACGCTCCCCGCCTCACGCGTCTCGCGCGTGAAGACATACACACCACTCAGCCCATGTGGCCGGAGCAACTCTGCCAGCGGTCCCGAGCGCGGCGCCAATGCCCACACATCCTCGCGCCGACGGAACGGCACCATCAATCGATGGGCATTGCGCCGCACCGGGAGCGACGCATCCACCATCTCCACCGTCCCGCCCACCAACGCGAGCACCTGTGACAGCGCAACCGGCGGCTCCAGCCACGGGTTCTTGGGCGTCACGATCCACGCGCGGCTGCCACCCGACTCCAGCGCCTCCAGTTCCACGTCGAGCCCCCCCGCCGCGCACTCCAACCGCGTCGCCCCGGAGCGCGGCAACAGCCCTCGCTCGGCCAGCAGATGGAACGTCGCCACAGTCGCGTGGCCGCAGAAGTCAATCTCCGCCTCCGGTGTGAAGTACCGCAGCTTCACTCCCTGCGCTCCGGGGCCCGCCAACACGAAGGCTGTCTCCGACGCGCCCACCGCCGCGGCGATGCGCTGCATGGCGTCTTCCCCCAACCCGGCCGCATCCAGGACCACGCCCGCGCGATTGCCGACTCCCGGCGTCCGCGTGAAGGCATCGACAATGCTCACCTGCATGGTGTGCTCCTCCGCTGGCCACCTCGCTCGATGGCCGTGGATTGTACCGAAACAATCGACCGCAAGAATCGACACAATCGATGCATTGCGCGAAGCCGCCCGTCAACCGTATGAATTGTCACCATGACAATCTGGACGCCCAACCTCCGCGACCGAGAGGGTCCGCTGTACCGGGTCATCGCGGATGCGCTCGGCGCGGACATCGAGGAGGGCCGCCTCACTCCGGGGACACGCCTGCCGACCCACCGGGAGCTCGCTGAGAAGGTCGGCGTCACCGTGGGCACGGTGACCCGGGCCTACGCGGAGGCGGAGCGCCGAGGCCTCATCGGCGGAGAAGTGGGCCGAGGCACCTTCGTCCGCCACCGCGACACGCCCCGCCACCTGCCCTCCCCCGCACCGGATGAAGGGGATGACGCCCTGGTGGAGCTGGGCCTCAACTGGCCCGCCACACCAGCGAAGGACCCGGCCAGCGCCGCATTCGCGAAGACCCTGGACGCCCTGCAACGCTCGCCCCGCGTCGCGGAGCTGCTCGAGTACGCTCCGCACCTGGGCCACCTCGCGCACCGCGAGGCCGGCGCCGAGTGGATGTCCCGCTTCGGCCTCGACGTGTCCCCCGCGCGCGTCATGGTGTGCTCCGGTGGCCAGCACGCGATGGAGGTGGCGCTCAATGTCCTCACGCGCCCGGGCGACACGGTGCTCTGCGAGGCCCTCACCTATCCGGGCCTCAAGGTGCTCGCCAGCCGCCTCCACCTGCGCCTGCAGGGCGTGGCCATGGATGCGCAAGGACTTGTGCCCGAAGCCCTGGAGGCCGCTTGCCGGGGCGGCGCGAAGGTCCTCTTCTGTCTGCCCAACCTCCAGAACCCCACCGGCGCCGTCATGTCCGAGGAGCGCCGCCGCCGCATCGCCACCGTGGCCCGCAAGCACGGGCTCTCCGTCGTGGAGGACGACGCCTACGGCCTGCTGCTCGACAAGCGCCCACCCCCGCTCTGCGCGCTCCTGCCCGAGTCCGGCTGGTTCATCGCGGGTGTCTCCAAGCTGCTCGCCCCGGGCTTGCGCATCGGCTACCTGGCGGCGCCCGAGGGCCCTGGTACGGAGCGCCTCGCGGAAGAGGCCGCGCTTGCCTCACGCATGACACCCGCGCTCACGGCCGAGCTCGCCGCGAGATGGGTGAACGACGGCACCGCGGACGAGCTCGTCACCCGCCGTCGACGCGAGGCCCGGGAGCGACTGGAGCTGGCGAAGGAAATCCTGGGAGACAGGCTGCGGCGAACACCCGCGAACCACGTCACCTACCACCTGTGGCTCGAGCTGCCCGGCGGCTTCCGCGCGGAGCCGTTCACGTCGCAGGCCCGTCGGCGCGGAGTCTCCGTCACACCCGCCGAGGTCTTCAGCGTGGGGCCCGCCACCGCGCCGGCGGCGGTGCGCCTGTGCCTGGGAGCACCGCGCATCCGCGCCGCGCTGGAGAAGGGCCTCCAGCGATTGAAAGACACGCTGGAGGGAGGGCCGGAGCCCCTCGCCTCCATCGTCTGACGACTACTTCTGCGGCGGCGGCACCGGACGGACATGCAGCTCGCGCAGCTGCTTGTCGTCCACGTCGCCCGGCGCGCCCGTCATCAGGTCCGTGCCCGTCTTCGTCTTCGGGAACGGAATCACGTCGCGCAGCGACTCGGAGCCGGTGAGCAGGAAGGCGAGCCGGTCCATGCCCAGCGCGATGCCACCGTGCGGAGGCGCGCCGTACTTGAGCGCGTCCAGCAGGAAGCCGAACTTCGTCTGCGCCTCCTCGTCGCCGATGCCCAGCGCCTTGAAGACCTCCGCCTGCACCTTCGGGTCATGCAGACGGATGGAGCCGCCGCCAATCTCGAAGCCGTTGAGCACCACGTCGTAGCGGTGGCACTTCACCCGGCCCGGCTCCGTCAGCAGATACTGCACGTCGCCATCGTGCGGCCGCGTGAAGGCGTGGTGCGCCGCCACCCACGTGTTCGTCTCCTCGTCGTGCTCGAACAGCGGCGGGTTCACCACCCACAGGAACTTCCACTGGCCGCCGCTGCCGTACTCCGGAATCAGCCTCAGCTTCTTGGCGACGTGCACGCGCAGGTTCGCCATCACCGTGTGGACCAGCGCCTCCTTGCCGAACTGGAACAGGATGAGGTCGCCCGTCTTCGCGCCCACCGCCTGGTTGATGGCCGCGCGCAAGGCCGGCGTGATCGTCTTGGACAGCGGCGACTGCGTCCACTCGCCACCCTCCGCCACCTTCGCGCGCGCCAGGCCCTTGGCGCCCGCCTGCTTGGCGAACTCCTCCAGCTTGTCGCTCTCCGCGCGGCTCATCGCCTTGTCCGCGGGGATGACCATCGCCTTGACGATGCCCTTGTTCTGCACCGCCTCGAACATCATCGGCACGCCGCCCGCCTCGCCGTGCTCGCGAATCAGGTCCGTCAGCACCGTGTGCTCCAGCCCGAAGCGCAGGTCCGGCTTGTCGTTGCCGTACTTCGCCATGGACTCGTAGAAGTCCATGCGCATGAACGGCGTGGGCACGTCGATGCCCAGCACCTCGCCCCACAGCTTCTTGATGAGCCCCTCGATGATGGTGAAGATGTCGTCCTGGCTGACGAAGCTCATCTCCACGTCGATCTGCGTGAACTCCGGCTGCCGGTCCACGCGCAGGTCCTCGTCACGGAAGCACTTCACGATCTGGAAGTACCGGTCGAAGCCCGCCACCATGAAGAGCTGCTTGTAGAGCTGCGGGCTCTCCGCCAGCGCGTAGAACTTGCCCGCGTTCATCCGGCTGGGCACCAGGAAGTTGCGCGCGCCGCCGGGCGTGTACTTGCCCATGAACGGCGTCTCCAGCTCCAGGAAGCCCTGGTCCACCATGTACGCCCGCGTCAGCGCGTTCATCTGCGAGCGCGTGCGCAGCGACTTCTGCAGCGGCGCGCGGCGCAGGTCCAGATAGCGGTGCGCCAGCCGCTTCTCCTCCGACGTGTCGATGGAGTCCTCGATGGGGAACGGCGTCGGCTCCGAGCGGTTGAAGATGGTCAGGTCGCTCGCCTGGACCTCGATTTCACCCGTCTTCATCTTCGGGTTCACGTTCTTGCCACGCGACACCACCTTGCCGCGCACGCCGATGCAGTACTCCAGCCGAAGGCTGCCCGCCAGGCCATGCGCCTCCGCGTGGTCCGGCTCGAACACCACCTGCGTCAAGCCGTCGCGATCCCTCAGGTCGATGAAGACCGCGCCACCATGGTCGCGTCGATTGTGCACCCAGCCGAAGAGGACGACCTCCTCGCCGACATTGCGCGCCGTGAGCTGGCCGCAGGTGTGGGTACGCTTGACCTCGGAGATGAACGGGACCGCCATAAAGACCGCCTGCGCTGTGCGTAGAGGGAAAAGGCGCGGCACCATAAAGAGCGTGGAAACGATGCGTCAAGGAGTCCGCGCCGGCCTGACAGCTCCCAGACGGTCGCCGCCTCACGCGCGTTCCTGACGCCCCCGGAAAGCCCTGCCCGCCCGACGTCGACCTGCCTGGAGAGCCTCACGGCCCCCGCGTCCTCGTCCCCGCGGCCAGGATGCTCGGCCCCCTGCCCTGTCCGGCCGCGCGCCCACACCCCGCGTCTCCCTCACGCGCCGCTGGCACCCGGAGGGGAATACACGTTCCGCCCGGACCGGAGTAAAACGGCCCCATGCTCCGAACAGTCATCGCCACCACCGCCGTGCTCGGCCTGGCCGCCGGCTGTGCGCCCGACCCGAGCGCGCCGGTCAAGATTCGCGCCCTGGTGCTCTCCAGCAACGGGCAGTACATCCCCGAGGAGGTCGAGCTCAAGACGGTCTCCGACATCGTCGGCCTCAGCGGCAGCGTGGCCGACCTGCACGGAGGCGCGCGCATCGTCCTGGACCCCAACGACCCGGACCTCGACCGCGCCACCACCCCCGAGGCCTTCGTCAACGCCCTGCTCAAGGACGAGGGCCGCGACGTCACCGCCAGCTACATCACCCAGGGCGACGTCCTGTGGCCGGCGGACTTCCATACCTGGAACATGGTGACGACGTATTACAACCTCGAGCGCGCCTTCGATTACTTCCGCGAGGTCACCAACATCCCGGTCGCGGACTTCAAGACGCCCCCCAGGACGTACTACTTCCCCGAGTTCCGCACCCCCGCCACCGACAAGGACCCCCTGCGGGACAACGCCTTGTACTTCTCGGCGATGGACTCCTTCTTCATCCTGCCCTTCGACGAGCTGCAGCGCGCGCCGCTCGCCATCAACGCGGGCGTCACCACCCACGAGTACGCGCACCGCGTCTTCAACCAGAAGGCCTACGGCGGCAACCCCTTCCCGCAGGCCCTGGGCACGTGGTCCGACGGCGGCGGCCCCAGCCCGGGCGCCAACATCCTCAAGTCCATGGACGAGGGCCTGGCGGACCTGCACGCCTACGGCGCCACCTGCCGCTCCAAGAACGGCTGTGACACGCGCTTCCTCTCCACGTCCTTCGAGGGCCAGTACGGCGCCGTCGCCGACGAGCGCGACCTGGCCCGCTCGGACCGCTGCATCGACGAGAACCTGCGCGACACGCTGCTCAGCGCCAACCTGAACCAGTTCGAGAACTACTACCGCGTGGGCACCATCCTCGCGAGCGCCCTGTACCAGGCGGGCGAGGCCACCGGGCAGCGCGACATCCTGCTGCGCTCCATCGTCACGGCGTACAACGACGAGTCCACGACCACGCCGGGCATCCTGCAGCTCACCCGGCAGTACCTGTCGGACCAGACCAAGTTCACGCTCGCCGTGGCGGTGACCCCCATCATCACCCACATCACGGACCTCCGCCTGAAGGAGGCCGTCTGCAACGAGGTGATGGACCACCTGCAGATTCCCCGGGATCTGCTCGTGGGCACCACCAATCCCAACCTCTGCCCGCCCAGCGCCGCGGGCGGCACCACCTGCCCCCGCCTGAGCGAAGACTGATGAGAACCGCCACCGTGAAGACCTGGCTCACCCGCTGCCTGCTGGGCGGCCTGCTCGTCGCGCCCGCCGCCCACGCGCAGACCGATGACGACCCGTACGCCTATCCGGAGGACGAGCCGGGCCCCACCCAGGAGCAGCTCGACGAGGAGGAGGCCTACGAGCGCCGCCGCCGCAACGCGGACCAGGTGGAGGAGTTCCGCGACATCTCCGAGCAGGAGGGCGAGGACGGCGACTTCAAGCGGCTCGCCGGCATCGACGACCCCAACAAGGGCTTCGCCGCGGAGCTGCTCGCCGGCGCGCTGCTGCTCGACTCGTCGCGAGGCCGCTTCGCCGAGCCCGTGCTCGGCCTGGGCATCCGCGCGACCTGGGAGTACGGCCGCATCCTCGACATCGAGCCCTTGCGCGAGGCGCTCTGGGCGGACCTGCGCTGGACGTACGGCAGCCAGAGCGACGGCACCCGGTTCCTGAAGGGCCGCTCCAGCCAGCACTACTTCACCCTCGCCCCCGCCTATGAGTTCAAGTTCGGCAAGTCGGACTTCGGCGTCTTCGGGCAGGTGGGCGGCGGCATCGCCTACCAGGCCACGTCCATCACCATCGACACCGCCGAGACGAAGGTGAACGGAATCAAACCCGTCATCCAGTACGGCCTGGGCCTGCGCGGACGTCCCCGCGTGTTCGGCGACAGCAACATGAGGCTGTCCCTGCGCCTGGAGGCCATGGGCTTCCGCCGGGGCTACCTCAACGACTTCTTCCTGGGCGGCAGCGCCGGCATCGCCTTCTGAGGAACACTTCCCGGCCGCGCTCGCTCCCACGCGGGCGCGGCCGAGTGGAAGTTTTTCCACCTCCAGCCCACCGTGCGTTCCCACGCCCCTCGGCATTCCGAGGAGTTGGGGGTTGGCATACGCCCTGCTTGTGTCCACCGTCGGGTGTGGGCGTAGAGCCCTCAGGGCGGCGCGGGGAGGCGAGGCATGACAGGCGTGCAGGGACAGACGCAGGGCCAGGGCAAGCACTGGGATCCGGTGTGCGGCAAGCAGTTGGAGACGCCGGAGGGCCAGCCCTCCTCGGAGTACAAGAAGCGCCGGTACTTCTTCTGCTCGGAGCGGTGTCGCCACACCTTCGAGCGTCAGGCGGAGCGCTTCCGTCTCAACGAGCTGGCCCGCGTGGGCGCGCTGATGACGCCCGGCCGGGTGCGCTGGGGTCTTGCCTGAGGTGACACCCGCGGGCCCGCGCGTCACCCGCGAGGGCCCGCCTCACAAGCCAAGGGCTCAAGCGGCGACGCGCACGTCCTTGAGGCGCAGCGACAGCTTGCGCTGGCCCCGGAAGGTGTCGAAGCCGGCCTGGAAGGCCAGGTCCACCGGCCCCTCCACCAGCCGCACGCGGTCCGCCATGCCGAAGCCGATGGCGTCCAGCTCCGGCGCGTCCATGAGGGCGAGCTTGAGGTGGCCGTGGCTGCCCGCGGACTTGGCCGGCAGCACGCGCGGACGGGCCACCTGGTGGCGCAGCACCAGCACGGGCTCCGGGTTGCCCTGACCGAAGGGCCCCAGCCGCTGGAGCGCCTCCACCGCCGTGGCGTCCAGCTCCCGGGGGCTCACCACCGCGTCCACGCGGCAGCGGGGGATGAGGTCCTCGGGGGACAGGCGCTGGAGGGCAATCTTCTCGAAGGCCTCGCGCAGCGCGGGCAGCTTGTCCGCGTCGATGGTGAGGCCCGCGGCGTGCTTGTGTCCGCCGAACTTGGTGAGCAGCTCCGAGCAGCCGCTGAGCGCGTCGAACAGGTGGAACGCCTCGATGCTGCGCGCCGAGCCCTTCCCCACCCCGTCCTTCACCCCCACCATGACGGTGGGCCGGTGGTAGCGCTCCACCACGCGCGAGGCGACGATGCCGATGACGCCCGGGTGCCAGCCCTCGTCGTAGAGCACGAAGCCGCGCGCGTCCTTGCGCTCCTCCGCCTGGGCCAGCGCCTGCGTGAGGATGGTGCTCTCGATGCCCTGGCGCTCCGCGTTGGCCCGGTCCAGGACCGACGCCAGCGCGCGCGCCGACTCGAGCGACTCCGAGCAGAGCAGCTGCAGGCCCAGCGACGCGTCATGCAGCCGACCCGCGGCGTTGATGCGAGGCCCCAGCCGGAAGCCCACCTGCCCGGCGGTGATGGGGGTGTCCGGGTCCATCCCCGCCACCTCCTTCAGCGCGCGCACGCCGGGACGACGCGCGGCGGTGAGCTCCTGCAGGCCGTGGGTGACGAGGATGCGGTTGGCGCCGGTGAGCGGCACCACGTCCGCCACCGTGGCCAGCGCCACCAGGTCCATCAGCGCCTTGAGGTTGGGCTCCTTGCGCGTGGCGAAGTAGCCGTCGTCGCGCAGCCGCTTGCGCAGCCCCATGCAGAAGTTGAAGGCCACGCCCGCCGCGCACAGCGCCTTGGTGGGGTACTCGCAGCCGGGCTGGTGCGGGTTGAGCACCGCCACCGCGGGGGGCAGCGTGGGCGGCACCGTGTGGTGGTCCACCACCACCACGTCCAGCCCCAGCTCCTTCGCGCGGGTGATTTCGGCCACGGACGTGATTCCGCAGTCCAGCGTCACCAGCACCCGCGTCCCGTCCCCGGCGATGCGCTCCACCGCGCCCAGGTTCAGGCCGTAGCCCTCATCCAGCCGGTGGGGGATGTACGTGGCGAGCTGCGACATGCCCAGCTCGCGCAGGAACAGGAACAGGAGCGACGTGGAGCACACCCCATCCACGTCGTAGTCACCGTACAGCGTCACCTTCTCGCGCTGGTGCAGCGCGCGCACCAGCCGCTCCACGCCCGCCGCCATGCCCTTCATCCGGAAGGGGTCCGGCAGGTCCGCCAACCGGTCCGACAGGAACGCCGAGGCCGACTCCGGCGTCCGGTATCCCCGGTGCAGGAGCACCCTCGCCGCGAGCGGATGGAGCGACAGCTCCCCAGCGAGCGACCCCACCTCCTCCTCGACCACGTCTGGAAGCAACCACCGCACTCGCGAGCTCCCCTCCTCGGCGCACGGAACTCCTCCGTGGCCGGGACGAAATCTTGACACGCGAGACAGTACCTCAGACGTCTGACGAGGAAAGTCCAACCTGGGGCACGACATTTCCCTTCCTGCTCACGCGTTCAGGCATGCGCTTGCTCCTTTGCCTGCCGGTGGGAGGCGCGCCGTGCGCCCGGTGCACAGCTTGAGTGCACACCACCTGATAGGGAGGACGCATGTTTTCAAGGGGTATCCAGGTTGGCGCGCTGGCGCTCGCGATTCTCGCTGCGGGCACGGCCTCCGCGCAGGAGCGCAAAGCGGGCAAGCGCGGTGACGTCAACGTGTTCCTGAAGGGCGGCCTGGGCGACTACACGGGCAACCTGGGAGATCTGACGAGCACCGGTCCGTCGTGGGGTCTCTCACTCAACGTGCAGCCCACCACGTTCCTGGGGTTCGAGCTCGGCTACGAGGGCTCGCAGAACGGCATCAACGACGTGCGCATCCTCGACGACGGCCCGTCCATCGTCCGCCAGGGTGGCAGCGCGCTCGTGAAGCTCTCCCCGCCCATGCTCACCTCGGTGCGGCCCTTCGTCGGCGCGGGCTTCGGCCTGACGTACGTGGACGTGCGCGGCACCGGCGGCGGCTTCTACGACAACGACACCATGGAGGAGGTGCCGCTCGCCGCGGGCCTGGAGTTCAACAGCGGCGCGCTCACCGCGGGCCTCCGGGCCACCTACCGCCTGCTGATTGACGACGCGGGCTTCGCCAACGGCGCGGTGGAGGACTCCGACGGCGGCCTCTTCGACGCCTCCGTGACGCTGGGCGCGCGCTTCTAGCGCGGCGTCCCGCACCAGAAACACCGAGGGCCCTGAACTTCCGAACCTCCGGAAGCGCAGGGCCCTCTTTCGTGTCACGTGGCCCCAGCAGGGCCCGCGCGGCCTCAGGCCGGCGCGGTGACGCGGGCTTCCTTCGCCGCGGCGCGCTCGTCCAGCCAGATGGTCACTGGGCTGGCGATGAACACGGACGAGTAGGTGCCCACCACGATGCCCACCAGCATGGCCATGGCGAAGTCGAAGATCTCACCCACACCGAAGATGAGCAGACCGATGAGCGACAGCGCCGTGGTGCCGGCGGTGAGGATGGTGCGGCCCAGGGTGTCGTTGATGGCGATGTTGATGACCTCCGCGAACGGCTTGCCCTTGAACTTGGCCATGTCCTCGCGGATGCGGTCGTAGATGACGATGGTGTCGTTCACCGAGTAGCCGACGATGGTCAAGAGCGCGGCGATGGCCGTGAGGTTGAACTCGCGGCGGCTCACCAGGTAGTAGCCCGCCACCATGATGACGTCGTGGAGCATGGCCAGGAGCGCGCCGGGGCCGAACTTGAAGTCGAACCGGAACGCCACGTAGATGAGGATGGCCACCATGGAGTACAGCAGCGCCATGACGCCGCGGTTGCGCAGCTGCTTGCCCACCTGCGGACCGACGTAGTCCACGCGGCGCTGCTCGAAGTCCGGCTTGTCCAGGCCCGCGCTCAGCGCGCCGAACACCTTGTCCGCCATGCCGCTGGCGACGACCTGGTAGTCGACGCCCGTGCCGCCCTGGTTCTCGCCCAGGACGCGGACCTCCTGCACGCCGGTGCCGGACTTCTCCACCGCCGCCTTGATGGCCTCCGCCGTCAGCGGCGTCGAGGAGCGGAAGTTGATGATGCCGTTGGCCAGGTCCGCGTAGACGTTCTTCACGCTTCCCAGGCCCTCGATGGCCGCCTTGGCCTTGTCCGCGTTCTCCTCGTTGAGCTGCGTGACGCCGCCCATGCGCAGGAGGAACGCGTTCTCGGAGGCGCTGCCGATGTTCTGCACGCTCACGTCGTGCAGGCCACCCTTCTCCGCGCGCTCACGCACCTCCGCCGCGGAGACGGGGTGGTCGAACTTCAGCTCGACCACCGTGCCACCCGCGAAGTCCACGCCGTAGTTGAACCCCACCGTGGCAATGCCCACCAGGATGGCGAGGTTGATGAGGGTGGAGATGAACACGGCCGGCTTGCGCTTGCCGATGAAGTCGATGTTGGTCTTGTTCTTGAGGATCTGCATGGCAGTTTCCCGGGCTCCCGCCGGTCAGACGGACACCGACTGCGCATTACGGCCGTGGACGAAGTAGGTCATCAGCACGCGCGTGACCATGATGGACGTGAACAGCGAGGCCAAGAGCCCGATGATCATCGTGGTGGCGAAGCCTCGCACCGGCCCCGTTCCCGTGAAGAACAGGATGAAGCCGGCGATGAGCGCCGTCACGTGCGCGTCGAAGATGGTCCAGAAGGCACGATCATACCCCTGGTCCACCGCCGCCTTCGCCGTCTTCCCGTGGGACAGCTCCTCGCGGATGCGCTCGTTGATGAGCACGTTGGCATCCACCGCGATGCCCAGCGTCAGCACGAACCCCGCGATGCCAGGCAGTGTCAGTGTCGCGTTGAAGAACGCCAACCCCGCCAGGATGAGCAGACCGTTGAGGATGAGGGCCACGTCCGCGATGAGCCCCGCCTTGCGGTAGTAGAGCGCCATGAAGAGCACCACCAGGCCCAGCCCCAGGACCACGGCCAGGCCGCCCTTCTTGATGAGCTCGTCACCCAGGCTCGCGCCCACCTGACGAATCTCGCCCACCGTCACCGGCGCGGGCAGCGCGCCCGCCTTGAGCACCAGCGCCAGCGTCTGCGCCTCGCCCAGCCACTCGTCGCGGGTGCGAGCACCCATGCGGCCCATGGTGATGCGCGCGCGGCCTCCGCCGATCTTCTCGTTGATGTTCGGCGCGGTGTGGACGTTGTCGTCCAGCACGATGGCCATCCGGCGGCCCACGCCCGCCTCGGTCAGCTTCTCGAACTCGCGCGCGCCGGCCGGGTCGAACGCGATGTTCACCTCCGGCTCGTTCATCTGGTTCACGGACGCGTCCGCGCCCGCCAGGCTCTCACCCGTGAGCGGGACGTTCTTGTCCAGCAGGTACGTGCGGTACGAGGAGCACTCGTTCTTCTTCAGCGGGTTCGCGATGCACTCGGTGACCACCTGGCGGTTCTCCGGAACCTTGTCCTTGGTGTACTCGAGCAGCGCCTCGCGCGAGGCGCTCTGCAACTGCGCGAAGCCCCCCTCGTCCGTCACGGTGATGTCGCTGCCCGCGGGCGGCGGTGTCGTCTGGAGCATCTGCGCGAAGAACTGCGGGTTGGTGTCGTCCACCATCCGGAACTCGAGCTGCGCGGTGGTACCCACGAGCTCCTTGGCCTGCTCCGGGTTGCTGCGACCGGGCAGCGAAATCTGGATGGAGTCGGTGCCGAGCTTTCGCACGTCCACTTCGGCCACGCCCCACTTGTCGATGCGGCGGCGGATGACGAGCATCGCCTGGTCCACCGCTTCCTCACGGAAGCGGTTCACCTGCGTGTCGTCGGGCGACAGCACGAGCGTCGCGCCGTCGCGGCTGACCCGCTTGAAGTCGCCGAAGGTCGCCAGGACGTCCTTCTCGATGGCGTCCATCGTCGCCGGGTCCTTCGCCGTCAAGGTGAGCTGGAGCTTCTCCGGGTCCGTATCCGCCGTGACCTCGCCGAGCTTCTTGTCGGCGACGTACGTGGCGATCTGCTGGCCTCGGCGCTCGGTCCGCTTCTGGAGCGCCGTCTTGGTGTCCACGCGCATCACCATGTGGATGCCGCCCTGAAGGTCCAGGCCCAGGTTGAGCCGGTACTTCGCGGGGGGCGCCCACGCCGGCAGCTTCTCCTCGAGAAGCGCCAGGTTGTTGCGCTGGTCACGATCCATGACCACCAGCGTGTAATACGTCGGAATCAGGAACCAGAGGGTCCCCAGCGTCACCGCGACAATCAGTCCGAACTTCCACCACCAGCCGCGGTCCATTTTTACTTCTCCTCCTTCTTCTTCTCTTCGGTCGGCGCCCCCGCCTGCGCGCCCTCGGCCACCGTGCCCTTGGCACTGATGGACGTCTTCAGGATGCGAATGCGCACACCGCTCGCGACCTCCACCGTCACGGTCCGCTCGTCCACCTGGTGGATCTTCCCGAGCATGCCGCCCGCGGTGACCACCTCATCGCCCTTCTTGAGCGAAGTGAGCAGGTTGCGGTGCTCCTTCATCTGCTTCTGCTGTGGGCGGATCATCACGAAGTACATGATCGCGACCAATCCCACGAGCAGAGCCAGGGTGTTCAGCGGGCTCGTCCCGCCGCCCCCGGCCTGCGCCAGCATCAAAAAGCTCTCAGCCACAGACTGCCTCGTCGGTTGTGGAAGGCTTGGGATGGGGGACCCCCCACGCTAATCGAGGAACCCATCCTGAAAGGGGGCCCTCTTAGCAAGGGGTCCCCATGTGAGCAAGTGAACGCGGGAACCCCGACATCCCAACCGCCCGCTCAGCGGCCACGGGTCCGCTCGGCCTCCTGGGCCCGCGCCCGCTCGCGGAAGTCCCGGGCGAAGGCGGCGTAGCGGTCCTCCGCGATGGCCCGGCGCACCTGGGCCATCAACCCCAGGAAGTAATGGAGGTTGTGCAGGGTGTTCAGGCGCATGGCGAGGATCTCCCCCGCCGCGAACAGGTGGCGCAGGTAGGCCCTGCTGAAGTTGCGGCAGGTGTAGCAGGAGCACTCAGGGTCCACCGGCCTGGGGTCCTTGGCGAACGCCGCGTTGCGGATGGTGAGCTTGCCCTCCGAGGTGAAGAGCAGGCCGTTGCGTGCACAACGCGTCGGCAGCACGCAATCGAACATGTCCACCCCGTGCTCCACGCACGTCACCAGGTCCACGGGGGTGCCCACGCCCATCAGGTAGCGGGGCTTGTCCCGGGGGAGCAGCGGCGCGGAGTAGGCCACGCCCGCGTGCATGGCCTCGGGGGCCTCGCCCACCGAGTAGCCGCCCAGCGCGTAGCCGGGCAGGTCCACCGCGCACACCTCCTCGGCGTGGCGCTTGCGCAGGTCCTCGTGCAGGCCGCCCTGGACGATGCCGAAGAGCGACGAGCGCCCCCGGGTCCACGCCTTCTCGCACCGGTGCAGCCAGCGGGTGGTGCGCGCCAGGGACTTCTCCAGGTAGGAGCGCTCGGCGGTGGAGGGCGGGCACTCGTCGAACGCCATGATGACGTCCGCGCCCAGCGTCTCCTGGATGTCGATGGAGCGCTCGGGCGTGAGGAAGTGACGCGCGCCGTCGAGGTGGGACTGGAAGGCGGCGCCCTCCTCGGTGATTTTGCGCTTCTCCGACAGGCTGAAGACCTGGAAGCCGCCGCTGTCGGTGAGCATGGGCCGGTTCCAGGAGACGAACTGGTGCAGGCCGCCCATCTCGCCCACCAGCGCCTCACCGGGGCGCAGCATCAGGTGGTACGTGTTGCCGAGGATGATCTGCGCGTCCATGGCGAGCAGGTCGTCCGGGCCCACGCCCTTGACGCTGCCCACGGTGCCCACGGGCATGAAGATGGGCGTCTCGATGGGGCCGTGGGGCGTATTGAGCCGTCCGCGGCGGGCCTTGGTGCCGGACGCGTCCTCGTGGAGCAGCTCGAACTTCACCATGCCCGGCGCCACCCGCGTGTCGCCCTTCTCGCGCGGCGTGCCCGCGTCCTGCTCGTGCTGCTCACCCATGACACTCACTCCGACACCAGCATGGCGTCGCCGTAGCTGAAGAATCGATATCCCGCGCGCACCGCCTCTGAATACGCGGCGAGGGTGCGTTCCCGGCCCAACAAGGCGCTCACGAGCACCACCAGCGTGGAGCGCGGCAGGTGGAAGTTCGTCAGGAGCGCGTCCACCTGGCGGAAGGTGAAGCCCGGGCGGATGAAGAGCGTCGTCTCGCCGGGGCCCTCGCGCAGCTGGCCCGTCGCCGCGTCGGTGGCGGACTCCAGCGTGCGCACCACGGTGGTCCCCACGGCCACCACGCGCCGGCCTTCCGCCTTCGCCGCGTTCACCTCGCGCGCGGTGGACTCGGGCACGGTGTAGCGCTCGGGGTGCATGTGGTGCTTGTCCAGCTCCTCCTCGCGCACGGGGAGGAAGGTGCCGGGCCCCACATCCAGCGTCACCAGGGCGCGGCGCACCCCGCGGGCCTCGAGCGCGGCCAGGGTGTCCTGGGTGAAGTGCAGGCCGGCGGTGGGCGCGGCCACGGCGCCGGAGGCCTTGGCGTACACCGTCTGGTAGCGCTCGGCGTCCGCGGCGTCGGGCTCGCGGGTGATGTAGGGCGGCAATGGCAGGCGGCCCGCGGCGTCGAGCAGCGAGGCCAGCGACGCACCGGGCGGCGCGTGGAAGCGCACGCGGTACTCCCCGCCTCCGAGCACCTCGAGCACCTCGGCCTCCAGGCCGCTGGCGAACGTGAGGCGCTGGCCGGGCTTGAGGCCCTTGGAGGCCTGGCCCAGGCAGAGCCAGTCGAGCGACTCGGGAGCGCCACCGAGCGCTGCGGAGGTGAGCGTGGAAGCGGCCGGACGCACCACCAGCAGCTCCACGCGGCCTCCGGAGCCAGCCTTCTGCCCCAGCAGGCGCGCGGGGATGACGCGGGCGTCATTGAGGACGAGCAGGTCTCCGGGGCCGAGCAGCTCCAGCACGTCGGAGAACTGGCGGTGGCTCACGTCGCCCGAGGAGCGGCGCACGTGCATCAGCCGCGAGGCGTCGCGCTGGGGGAGCGGCGCCTGGGCAATCTGGGACTCGGGGAGCTCGAAGTCGTAGTCTGAGAGGCGGGACGACACGGGGTTGGCGCTTGTAGCAGTCCCCACGCCGCCACGGAAAGCGCGCCGACGCCGGGGGCCTCAGTAGAGCTGCTGCAGCTCGGCGCCGGGGTAGTAGTGGGTGAGGATTTCCAGGTACCCCCTGCCCTTGTCGGCGAGCGCCTTGGCGCCCCACTGGCAGAGCCCGGCCCCGTGGCCATAGCCGCGTCCGGAGAACTGGTAGCCCTGGTCGGTCCGTTCCACCTCGAAATCGAGGCTCTTGAGCCGGGTGTAGCCGAGCCTCCGCCGCAGCTCCACGCCGTCCACCGAGCTGCCGTCCCCCATGGTGACGCGGGTGACGCGGCGGGTGGACGTGCGGGCCGTGATTTTCATGCCCTGGGCGGGCCGCTTGAGCGCCGCCTTGATTTCGGCATCCGACATGGAGGCGGACCAGCGGCTCGCGGGCAGCCGGCCGCACGGACAGTCGACGGGCTGCAGGTAGGGCAAGTCGCGGTGGAGGGCGTCGTGGCCGGACTCGGTGCGGCCGCCGCAGGAGGCGTGGAAGTAGGCCTCGATGGGCGCGAGCTCGTAGGTGAGCACCTGGCCGCGGGTGGCGTCCACGGCGGCGCGGGTGCGCGGGTCCTCGCGGTTGACGCCGCCGTACACCTGGTGGAGCACGCTGCTGCCCAGATGAAATGCGTTGCTGTAGGCATCCAGCTTCTTCTGCAACGCGTAGGTGCGAGCGGCCACGGCCTGGGCCTTGAGGGCCTCGGGTGGGAAGGACACGGGCATCTCGCTGCCGAGCACCGCGGCCAGGTAGTCCTCGAGAGGGATGACGTTGATGAGCTGCAGGCCCTCGCGCAGCGGGCGCACGACGACATCGCCGCGCACCTGGGTGTTGCCGGCCTTGATGGGCTGCTCCCCGGGAATCGTCCCCGCGTCCTCGGAGGTGCTCAAGCCCGCGCGGAAGCGCACCGAGTCCCCGAGCACGGGCGCGCCGTTGACCTCGAGCTTGCCGGCCTTGCGTCGGACGATGGCGACCTCCGAGGGGATGGAGACGTAGGTGGCCTCCTCGCTGTCCGTGCCGAAACCGAGGCCCTGTCCCCGGATGCGCACCTCACTCCCTGTGTCCTCGATGGCGATGCGCAGGGTCTCCACGGCGAGCGAGCGTGGAGCGGCGAGCAGGAGCAGGAGGAATGCAACAGGTCGCAACATGGCCTGGGAGTGTAGGAGGGTGGCCACGTGCCTCAAGAAAACGACCGGAGGATGGGCGAGGATGGCGCCCACGTGACACCTCCCGAGTCCTCCCCTTCCCGACCTCCCCCCCAGGCCTTCGTCCGGGCCCTGCGAGAGATGGAGCCCCGCTCCGCCGCCGTCCTCACCCGTCGACTCGTGACGGGGGCGTCCCTGGGCGACTGCGCGCGCTTCTATGGCGTCACGGACGAGGCGCTGTCGGTGATGCTCCTTCGGGCGGCCGTGTCGTTGACGCGGAACGTCTTCCCCGGGGCCCGGGAGCCCGCGACGGCGGAGGAGGAATCCGCCTGGGCGAGGATGCTCGCGGCGGCGCTGGAGCGCGAGGACGCCCCGGTCCCCGCGGGCCTGGTGCCCGTGGTGGAGGCGTGTCGCAGGCTGCGCGCGCTGAGCGGCGACGTGACGGCGGGGCTCGAGGCCGCGACGCGGGAGGACCAGGCATCGCCCCAGCGGCGTCGTGAGGACTGGCTGCGCAGGCTCGCCGTCATGGCCCTGCTGGCGCTGACGGCCTATCTGTACCTGTCGCGTCCCGAGGAGCCCGCTCGTCGCCCCAGCACGGCGCCACAGCCCTCGGCGCCGGACTCGGGACGCCCCTGAGCCTTCGAGAGCACGGTGGCACGCCCTGAACGTGCCGCCTCGCCCCTGGCCGCGTGGACGAACACAGTTTCGCGCTTCGACAACTTCAGGCCGCTTCCCGACAGACCGCGCAAAGGCCCCGCACCGTGGAGCGCGCGCAACAGACAGCGCCGGAGCGCCGGTCATCGGCCGACATCGGGAGCCTGGGGCGCTGGACGACGGGGCAACCCGGCGCGTAAGGGGAATCCATGAGTGCCCTCTCCTTCGCCCTGCCCCTGGTCGTCCTCACGTCCCTCCTGGCTGGCTGCGCGCGCAACGTGGACACGCGCGTCGCGGGAGATGACGACGCGGCCATCGATGGCGCCGCCGCGCGACTTGAGGAACTGCGGGTGCGGACCGCGCGAGACGACCTGACGTGCGACCAGCGCTGCGCCGCGGCGACAAAGACGTGCGAGGTCTCCGAGGAGCTCTGCGCCCTGGTGGACCGTCACGCGGACCGCGATGACCTGCCCCCGCGCTGCGCCGAGGGCCGCGAGCAGTGCTCCGGCGCCCGGGACGGCTGTACGCGCTGCCGCAATGGCTGAGCCCACCGGCGCGCACCCGCCGGGGCTTCACGGGATTCGCCCCCGTCGTCACACTGTTCTCCGGCAGGAACGCAACCGGTGCACGCCGGTGGATGGCCGTGCTTAGATGCCCTTGTTTCCAACATCGAGGAGCCGCGTCATGTCCCGCCCCATCTCCATGCTCATCGCTGCCCTGCTCGTCGTTCCGGGCGGTGCTGGAGCGCAAGAAGGGGGCGAGATGACTCCCGAGAAGGTGGCGCAGATCCGCCGGGACGAAGCGGCGGCGATGAAGCAGGTGGACGAGGAGTTCGGCAACCGCAAGCCCTCGGAGATGAGCAACGAGGAGCGCGGGCAGGCCAGCCGCAAGCAGGCCGCCGTCACCGCCGCGGTGATGGAGAAGCACGGCGTCAGCGCGAAGGAGTACGAGCGCTTCACCGCGAAGATGGGGCCGGAGGGCAACGAGCGCGCCAAGGCCGAGGCCCAGCGTCTGGAAGACCAGGCCAAGGCGGCCGCGGCCCGCCAGGCCGCCGCGGCGAAGGCCAGCGAGGAGAAGGAGGTCTCCGTCCAGAAGGGCTTCGACAACGAGAACCCCGTCGAGGTGGAGTCCTCCGGAGGCGATGGCCCCGAGGTCGAGATTGGCATCCCCGTCGAGGACGAGGCGGGCGGCGAGAACGGTGAAGGCGTGGAGACCGCCGAGGGCGAGGGTGGAGGCGCGGTGGGCGCCGATGCCGCCGCGTCGGCCGAGGACCACGTGCAGGTGGAGGTGATGGGCGACGGCGACGCGAAGCCGGCGAAGAAGGCCGTGCGCCGCGCCAGCTCCGAGTCGTCCAAGGCGAAGAAGAAGTTCGTCCGGAAGAAGAAGTCGAGGGACGACTGAGCGTCGTCCCACGGAGCCTGGGCCGAGGCCCGGGCTTCAGCCCTTCCGGTGGTAGCCGAACTGCTGGGCCCGCTCGCGCCACGTCTCGTCATACGGACACGCGCAGTCGGTCTCCTCGGGCTCCGGATAGGCGTAACGCTCGCCCTTGAAGTTGCGGAACACCGTCTCGCGCTCGTTGCGCTCGACGACGTAGTCCGGCTGGAGCGTCACCTTGCCGCCGCCGCCCGGCAGGTCCACCGCGAGGTGCGGCACGGCGAGCCCCGTGGTGTGCCCTCGCAGCTGCTGGATGATCTCCAGCCCCTTGGCGATGGGCGTGCGCAGGTGCTCGCAGCCTTCCGCCACGTCCATCTGGTGCAGGTAGTACGGGCGCACGCGCGTGCGCAGCAGCAGGTGTGACAGCTCCTTGATGATGCGCGCGTCCGAGTTGAGCTGCCGCATCAACACGGCCTGGTTCTCCACGGGCACGCCGTGGTCCACCAGTCGCTCGCAGGCCTCGCGAGCCTCGGGCGTCACTTCCTTCGGGTGGTTGAAGTGGGTGACGACGAAGACGGGCGCGTAGCGGCGCAGCAGGCTCGCCAGGGAGTCGGTGACGCGCATGGGCAGCACCACGGGGACCCGGGTGCCGATGCGAATCATCTCCACGTGGGGAATCTCGCTCAACGGCGCGAGCAGCTCCTCCAGTCGCTGCTCGCTGAGCAGGAACGGGTCTCCGCCGGAGATGAGGACATCGCGCACCTCAGGGTGACGGCGCACGTAGTCGATGCCCCGCCGCATCTGGTCCTTGGACAGCTCCGCCACGCCGCCCTGGGTGATGCGCCTGCGCGTGCAGTGACGGCAGTAGACCGAGCACGTATCCAGCGCCAGGAACAGCACCCGGTCCGGATACTTGTGGACGATGCACTCCTCCGGCCGCGTCTTGTCCTCGCCGAGCGGGTCCTCCAGCTCGCCGGGACGTACGCGAGCCTCGGCGCGCACGGGGATGGACTGCATGCGCACCGGGCAGAACGGATGCTCCGGGTCGATGAGCGACAGGTAGTACGGGCTGATGCCGATGCGGAACAGCGCGGCCGTCTCCTGGACGCCCGCGCGCTCATCGGCGGTCAGCGGCACGTAGCGCTCGAGCTGCTCGAGCCCGCGCACCGCATGCCGCTGATGCCAACGCCAGTCGGCCCACTCCGCGTCGGTGGCCTGGGGGAACAGGCGACGGCGCCCCTCGGAGCTCAACGAGGTCCGCTCGGAGCGAGGCTCCGGCGACGGGGGCACCACCCACGCGGAGGAATCCATCACGCCGCCTTCGTCTGTTCCCGCCACCAGGCCTGGCCCGCCTCGGGCAGCGAGTCGATGGGGTCGAAGTACTCGTACTTCCGGTTGAGGGCCTCGGGGTCGTTCGCCTCGATGCCCGTGCGGTAGTTCTTGGTCCAGTACGAGATGCCGCGCTCGCGGTCGTACTCGGCGATCTGATGGACCCAGCGCTTGCCGACGAAGGGCACGTCACAGACGATGCGCGGCGTGGCGAAGCCCGGCATGTAGCCCATGATGTCGTGCTGCAGCCGCTGCGCCTGGTCCACCGACAGCCGCCAGTGCTCGCTGTTGGGGATCATGTCGCACATGTAGAAGTAGTACGGCAGGATCTTCGCGTGGTCGAGCAGCGTGAAGCACAGCTCGAGCAGCGACTGCGCGCTGTCGTTCACCCCGCGCAGCAACACGCCCTGGTTGCGCACGTCGCGGAAGCCCATGTCCAACAGCTTGCGCACCGCCTTGCCCACCAGCGGCGTGAGCTGCGAGGCGTTGTTGACGTGCGTGTGCAGCGCCAGGTCCACGCCCCGCTCCACCGCCTTCTTCGCCAGCCGGTCCAGCCCCGCCAGCACCGAGTCCTGCAGGAAGTGCTGGGGAATGGCCATCAGGCCCTTGCTGGCCAGGCGGATGTCCCGGATGTTCGGGATGTCCATCAGCGAGCTGACGAACGGCTCGAGCTGCTGGATGGGCAGGTTCGCGATGTCGCCGCCGGACACCACCACGTCGCGCACCGTCGGCGTGCGGCGCAGGTACTCGAGCATCTGCTCGTAGCGATCTTTGGGTCCTATCGAGAATTTGTGTTTGCTGACCTGGGGCACGTCGTTGCCCACCAGGTCCATGCGGGTACAGTGTCCACAGTACTGGGGACACGTGGGCAGCATCTCCGCGAGCACCTTGGTCGGATAGCGGTGCGTCAGCCCCTCGACGACCCACATGTCCTGCTCGTGGAGGCTGTCGCGGCTGGCCTTCGGGTGGTTGGGCCAGTCCGTCAGGCGGTCCGCGAAGGCCGGCAGCATGTAGCGGCGCACGGGGTCCTTCCAGAGGTCCTGGAAGTCCATCGTGTTGAGCATCTGCGGGGGCACGAGGATGGACATCGTCGCGCGCTCGCGCTGATCCCGCTCCAGGCTCTCCGCCAGGTCATCCGGGAGCAGCGCGCCGAGCGTCGCCTTGAGCTCCTTCAGGTTCTTGACGGTGTGCTTGCGCTGCCAGACGGAGCTCTCCCACTCCGCCTGGGTGACGTCCTTGTACCCGGGGATGCGCTTCCAGTCGGGTTCGACGAACTCACGGCGGAGCGGATAGGAAAAAGGCTGTTGGGCAGGACCGGCCTCGGTCTTGCCCCGGATGGGCGTCGTGGTCATGGCGCATTCCCTCAGCGTGTGGCGTCGCGGGCCGGGCGTCATACCGCGCCCGGCACCGGTTCATTCAACAATTCGACGACGCGCAGCCTGCCCGACTCCTCACTCGATGGCGACGTTGACGAGCTTCTCCATCTTTCCTTCCGCGATGGAGACAACGAAAGGCTTGCTCGTCTTGCCATTGAGTTTGAAGGTGATCTTCCGCTTGCCCACCGGCAGGACCAGGGGGCTGCCGAGGGTCACCGGCGTCTGTCGGCCAGTCTTCTTTCCGTCGACGAAGATCTCCGCGCCCGCGGGCTTGGTGCTGCACGCCAGCGTCCCCGTGGCCTTGGACGCCGGAGGCGGCTTGGGCGGCTGCGGCCTCGGAGTCGGCGGCGGGTCGGCCTGTACCACCGGCTTGGGCCGAGGCGCCTCCTCCTTCACGAGCTGGAACGGAACGGTCAGCTCGTCCCCCTCTCCCTTGGCGACGAACTTGCCCGAGTAGGGCTTGTAACCCGCGAGCTTCGCCGTGAACTGGTAGGTCTTGCCTGCCTCCAGGTTGGCCATCCGCGCGTCGGGCGTGAGCCCCACCCGGCTGCCATTCACGGAGATCTCCGCGCCCTCGGTGCCCTCGAACACCGCCGCGAGCTTCTTGGGCGCGGGCGGCTCCACGGGGGCCGTGGGCGTGTCCACCTTCACCATCTCCGTCGGCGTGTCCGTGCCCGGCTTCGCGTCGCCAGGGTTGTCAGCTCCCGGTTGGGCCGGAGGCGTGCCCGCCGGTCCCGGGTCCGCCGCAGCTCCCGGCGGGTTCTCCGAGGGCGTCGCGGGGCGCTCGGCCACCTCGACGGGCTTGTTCGGCGGCGGCTCGTCCGCCGGAGGCTCGACTGCATCGGGCACCAGACTGAAGGACTCGGCGAGCGGCGTGCCCTCGACGACCTTCACGAACTTCCGCTCGGACTTGTGCCCCGGAGCGCTGGCGATGACCTCGTAGTCACCGGCGGGGAGGGCCAGGACGGTGTTCGGCTCGACGGCCTGGTTGTTCACGGTGACGGACGCGCCCGCCTGGGGCGTCACGGAAAAGATGACCTGCTCACCTCCCGAGCCGCTCATCATGAGCGCCAGGAGCATGATCAACACGACGACGATGCCCGCCGCGGAGCCGAAGAGCACCGGCTTGGGCAGGTTCGCGAGCGTCTGCAGGAGCGGCGGCTGTCCCTTGCCCGAGCCCTTCGCCTTGGGCTTGGCCTTCGTGGGCTGAACGGGCTTGGCCTTGCCCTTCCCGCCCTTGCTCGCGACAGGCGCGGGCGCCTGGGAGCCGGTGACCTCTTCGGGGTCGTGGTGGTCGTCGGCGTAGGCGCCGTCGTCGTGCTGACCGTAGCCGTCGTGGTGGTCGTAGCCCTCGTCCTGGGGCGCATCGAAGGCGCCGGTGTCGTGGGGCTGCTGCGAGCCGCGCTGACCACCACGGCCCCCCCGCCCGTTCTGGGCGACGGTGATGTTGCCCGTCGTCTCCTCGGGCGGCTCGTCCTCCATCGGCCTCGAGCGCGAGGGCGGAGCCGTCGGCGCCGGGCCAATCATCGTCGCGCCGGAGTAGGCCTCGCCGTCCTCGCTGGCGATGACGACCTGGGCCTTGGGCCCGCTCTTGCCCTTGCGCATCGAGGGCTCGGGCTCACGCGATGAATAGGTGCCGCTGCCCTGGAGCGTGGGGTTCTCGGACCGCCCCGTGATGCTGTCGTCGACGAGCACGCTGCTCTCGGCGACGCGTGTCTCCGGCGACATGAAGGTCTGGGTCGAGTCGACGATCTGCGTCTTGTCGCCCGCGCCGACGCCCATCTCCTCCAGCTCCTCGGCGGAGGGAGGCGGGATGTAGCCAGGGGCAGGATGGCCCGGGGCCGTCGGGGCACGCCCCGCGGGAGAGCCGGTCACCACCACCGCGGGCGGAGGGCGCTGCTTGGTGCTGCGAACCTGCGCGGGGGGCGGAACGGTGATGCCCGACGTCTCGATCTGGTCCGGACGCTCGATGCCCGCGAACCGCTCCATCTTCTCCGCCTCGCGGAGCATGTCCTCGGCGAAGGCCTCCTTCATGTAGGAGGACAGATGCTTCGACGAGTAGATGGCATCCCCCGCGAGGAGGAAGCGCATCAGGTCCTCGGCGAGGTCGGAGCCCCACTGGTAGCGCTCCTCCGGCTCGCGGGCGAGCGCCTTGAGGACGACCTTCTCGAGCCCCGGAGGGATGTTCGGGTTGAACTCGCGCGGCAGCGGGACGTCCGCGTTTCGCACCTTCTCCAGGGTGGAGAAGTCCGACTCGCCGACGAAGAGCTTCTCGCCAGTGAGCATCTCGTAGAGCAGCACGCCGACAGCGAAGATGTCGCTGCGCCGGTCGATGGGCATGCCCCGGACCTGCTCCGGGCTCATGTACCCGAACTTGCCCTTGAGGATGCCGGCCTGCGTCTTCTGCGAGCGGTTCGCCGCCTTGGCGATGCCGAAGTCGATGACCTTGACCTCGCCCTCGTACGAGATGAGGACGTTCTGCGGCGACACATCGCGGTGGATGATGTGGAGGTCCTGGCCGCGCGCGTCCTTCTTGCGGTGGGCGTAGTCCAGGCCGTCACACAACTTGGAGGCGATGAACACCGCCTGGGCGGTGGGCATGATCTCCTTGCGCCGCCGGTACCGCTCCAGGATGGTCCGCACGTCGCGACCCGCCACGTACTCCATGGCGATGAAGTAGGTGTCGTCGTGCTTCCCGAGCTCGTGGATGTGCACGATGTTGGCGTGGTTCAGCTGAACGCTGATCCGCGCCTCGTCGATGAACATCGTGATGAACTCTTCGTCCTCCGCCATCGTGGGGAGGATCTTCTTGATGGCGAGGATGCGCTCGAAGCCCTCGACGCCGAAGGCCTTCGCGATGAACACCTCGGCCATGCCGCCGACGTTGATGCGCTCGAGGAGCAGGTACTTCCCAAAAAGGGTCGGCTTCTTCATCTCGTGGAGCGGTCCGAGGCCGGGGTGAGCACCGCGGCAGGCGGAGCGCAGACCGGGCGGAGAAGTGGGACTCTAGTTCTGCACAGATAGCGAGTCAAACACCTCGGCAGCCCCAAAAGCCGAACGAATTCAGAAGGTTGAGGGATTCAGAGACCACTCGGAGGCAGCGCGGGGACCAGGCGCGGCGTCGTCTGTCGGACAGGACCTGCTGCGCTCCCGGCAAACGCCCCACATCGGCCGCGCTGATCCCACCCCGCCCGGTGCTGGAACCGGTGGCGCCGCGACGGCGACTCCCGCCAGATTCCTGCGGGAGAAACCGGTGTAGGCCGAAGCCCTTCGACGCACGACAGGGCGGCGAGGCGGCGCGCGGAGTCGCTCGGGGAGCCGAGTGCCGCCATTGACGCGGTCGAGCTCTCCGGCCGCCCGCGCGATGACGAACAGGCGCGCACGAGGGTTTCGTGTACGAAGGCACGGGGTCCGGCGCTGAGCAGGACAGCCACGCATGCGGCGTTGGGCACGCCGCGCTTCCCCAGGCCTGCAGGTCCTCGGAGCGGTGAGCGGGTGGTCCACGCGGGACGCGGAAAAAAGAAAAGCCCCCGTCGCACGAGGCGACGAGGGCTTCTCAAAAAGAATCCGGCAGCGACCTACTCTCCCACGCGGTTTCCCGCGGAGTACCATCGGCTCTGGAGGGCTTAACTTCCGTGTTCGGGATGGGAACGGGTGTGACCCCT
>NZ_SRLW01000136.1:0-26366 GCF_006518215.1 Myxococcus sp. AB025B | reverse complement strand
CACAGCCGGTCGAACGCACCCTCATCCGCAGAGGGCAAGTACCCGAATGGACCTCTTCCCACGCGACCTCCTCCTTGAACGCGGTCGCGGCAGTATGATCCTTCTCCCCCTTAACTGATCGGCATTGGTGCTAGCCTCGACCTGGCCCAGGTGCGCTTCTCGGAGGGGATGCCATGCGCCGTTCAGCCCTGACCCTGCTGTTGCTGTTGTGCGCCGCGTGCGCACGGACGTCGTCGTCGTCGGTGGTGCCGCGCCGCGGTCCCCCCGTCACCGTCGTCCCGCCGGAGCTGGCGCTCGAGTCCGGTTACTCGCCCTGGGCCATCTCCATGCCCTTCGGCCTCGCGCAGGACGGCAGCGCGCTGGTGCTGCGCTTCCTGGAGCGGGCGGAGGCGTCGGGCGCGCGCTATCTCAGCAATGTGCAGGTGGTGTTCGTCGCGGACGACGCCGGCACGTCCATGGAGTGCCGGACGAACCTGATGCCGGAGGGCGCCATCCCTCCGTGGAAGCCGCTGATCCGCACCGCGATGGCCGCGGGCGAGTACGCGCCGCTGAAGCTCGTCAGCCGTCCCGTGCCGGACGTGGTGGTGAGCTGCCAGGAGACGTGGGCCGTCACCATGGTCCCCCAGGCCATTCGCGTGTCCAACGCGGGGGGCGCGCACCCGGGAGAGCTCACCGTCGGCGGCAACATGGTGCGCCGTCCGGAGGTGCGCTGCGGGCCGGTGGCCACCATGCGGCTGCTCACGCGCTACGCCTTCGAGGACGCCGTCAGCTACGTGCCCCCGCGCATCGAGCGGATGGGCAAGCACCGCCCGGAGCTGAAGCTCCAGGAGACGGAGGCGGAGTGCTACCCGAGGGACCCGGCCTCTCCCGGCGTCAACCGCATCGAGGCGATGGCCTATGGCGGCGCCGGACCGCGCGCCGCGTTCCTGGACGGCCCCATGACCCCGATGGAGGCGCCCAGGTCCGCGCCTCAGATGGACCTCTGAGGTGCCCGCGCGCGGCTCACATGCCGCGCAGGGCGTGGGGCTGGTAGGGCGCCTCGAGCTGCTGAAGCTCCTCCGCCGTGAGCTTGAGGTCCACGGCGCGCACGGCGTCCTCCAGGTGCTCCGGCTTCGTGGCGCCGATGATGGGCGCCGTCACCACCGGCCGTGACAAGAGCCAGGCCAGGGCCACCTGCGCGGGCGGGACGTTGCGCGCCTCGGCCACCTTCCGGTTGGCCTCCGCCACCTCCCAGTCACCCGGCTGGTCATACAGCACGGGCGCGTACGCATCCGTCTTCGCGCGCGTCGTGGAGCTGCGGTCCGTGAGCGACTTGCGGGAGCCCGCGAGCAGCCCGCGCGCCAGGGGAGACCACGGGATGACGCCGATGCCCTCCGCCTCGCACAGGGGCAGCATCTCCCGCTCCTCCTCGCGGTAGACCAGGTTGTAGTGGTCCTGCATGGACACGAAGCGCGACCAGCCGTGCAGGTCCGCCACGCCCAGCGCGCGGGCGAACTGCCACGCGAACGTGGACGACGCGCCCAGGTAGCGCACCTTGCCCTGGTTCACGAGCTGATCCAACGCCGCCAGCGTCTCCTCCATCGGCGTGTGCGGGTCCATCCGGTGGATTTGATACAGGTCGATGGTCTCCACCCCCAGGCGCTTGAGGCTCGCCTCGCACGCCTGGACGATGTGCTTGCGGGACAGGCCCCGCATGTTGGGCCCGTCCCCCATGGGGAAGTACACCTTGGTGGCGAGCACCACCTCCTCCATGCGCGCATACCGTCGGAGCGCACGACCCGTCACTTCCTCACTGACTCCCAGCGAGTACATGTCCGCGGTGTCGAAGAAGTTGATGCCCAGCTCCACCGCGCGGCGGAAGAAGGGCTGGGAGGCCTCCTCGTTCAGGACCCAGGGTCGCCAGGAAGGCGTGCCGTAGCTCATGCAGCCCAGGCAGAGGCGGGAGACACGCAGGCCGGTGCGGCCCAGCTGTGTGAACTTCATGAGGTGCTCCTCTCGTCGGTGACGCGGGCCGTGAATATGCAGCCTGCGAGCGCCGATGTGCTGGGTCATTCGTGATGACACGCCTTTTCTGGATGCTCCGAATCCATTAAAAGATACGCGCATCCAGGGGACGCCAGTCGGTGCAGCCAAGACAACGCCCCCGGGTCGCTGGGACGCGTGTGTGCCGAGCTGAAACGGCTGGTGTCCTGCTGAAAAAATCCCCCCTCGGGACATCGACATGTATCTGCCGACTCGCGCTGCCCACGCCTCCGCGTTCGTCCGTCCAGGTTCCGCCACGCTCGTGGATGTCTGTCGCATGCGAGCGTTCGATCAGCCCGCGGACCCCATCTACACGTTCGTCGATGAGGAGGGGGAGCACACCGTCACCTACGCGCAGCTGGATGCGCAGGTGCGGGCCGTGGCGGCCCGGCTCCAACGGGAGCTGGCTCCGGGAGAGCGCGCGCTCCTCATGTATCCGCCGGGGCGTGAGTACGTGGTGGGGTTCCTCGCGTGCCTGTATGCGGGCGTGGTGGCGGTGCCCGCGTATCCGCCGGACGTGATGCGGCTGGGCCGCACGCTGCCGCGCTTGCAGGCGCTGGTGGCGGATTGCGGCGCGAAGCTGGCGCTCACCACCTCGGGTATCTCGGAGCTGGTGGGGCCGCTCACCGAGGGCCTGGACGACCTGCGCGCGCTGCGCTGGCTGTCGACGGACGCGGTGCCGCTGTCGGAGGCGGACGGCTGGCGCGCCCCGGCGCTGAGCGACGCGACGGTGGCCTTCCTCCAGTACACGTCCGGCTCCACGGGCACGCCGAAGGGCGTGGTGCTGGCGCATCGCCAGTTGATGCACAACAGCGAGCTCATCGCGCACGGCTTCGACGCGAGCCCGTACCCGCGAGTCGTCTCGTGGCTGCCGCCGTATCACGACATGGGGCTCATCGGCGGCATCCTCCAGCCGCTGTACCGGGACATGCATGTGTCGTTGATGTCGCCGATGTTCTTCCTCCAGCGGCCCATGCGCTGGCTGGAAATCATCTCCCGCCACGGTGGGACGGTGAGCGGCGGGCCCAACTTCGCGTTCGACCTCTGCGTGCGCAAGAGCACGCCCGAGGAGCGGGTCGCGCTGGACCTGAGCCGCTGGGAGGTGGCGTTCTGCGGCGCGGAGCCGGTGCGCGCGGAGACGATGGAGCGCTTCGTCCAGGCCTTCGCGCCCTCGGGCTTCCGGCGTGAGGCGCTCTATGCCTGCTATGGCCTGGCGGAGGGGACGCTCATCGTCACGGGACGCAAGCGCGTCGCGGCCCGCCCCGTGGACCTGGTGGTGCGAGACTTCTCGCGCGAGGCGCTGGAGCGCGGCGAGGCGCGGCGCCCGGAGCCGGGCGCCGAGGGTGTGACGCTGGTGGGCAGCGGCGAGGTGCTGGGCACGCAGGTGCTGCGCGTGGTGGACCCGGTGACGGGGGAGCAGAAGGCCCCGGGGCAGGTGGGCGAGCTGTGGTTGCGGGGCCCGAGCGTGGCGGAGGGTTACTGGCAGCGCCCCGAGGAGACGGAGCGGACCTTCCACGCGCGCATCGCGGGCACGGGTGAAGGACCCTTCCTGCGCACCGGAGACCTGGGCGTCGTCGACGGTGGCGAGGTCTTCGTCACGGGGCGCCTGAAGGACGTGCTCATCCTGCGCGGCCGCAACCTCTACCCGCAGGACGTGGAGCTGACGGTGGAGCGCAGCCACCCGGGCCTGCGTCCGGGCTGTGGCGTCGCGTTCTCGGTGGACGTGAGGGGCGAGGAGCGGCTCGTCGTCGTCCAGGAGGTCTCCGGCAAGGCGGTGGAGGCCGGGGCCGTCGAGGAGGCGGTGGCGCGCATCCAGGCCTCGGTGGCGGAGGAGCATGGCGTGGCGGCGCACGCGGTGGTGCTCATCACCGCGGGCAGCCTGCCGAAGACGTCGAGCGGCAAGGTGCAGCGGCGCGTCACCCGGCAGACGTTCCTGGAGGACGGGCTGGAGGTGGTGCACGCCTGGCGTGAGGGGAGGGTGGATGCGACCGCGCCGGACGCCGGTCCGCGCGAGCCCGTGTCGACGACGCAGGACGGAGACGTGCTCGCGTGGCTCCGGGAGGAGCTGTCGCGCAGCCTCGGTGTCGCGCCGGGTGGACTGGAGGCCGACGAGCCGCTCACACGCTACGGCCTCGACTCGCTGCGCGGGCTGGATGTGATGCACGCCGTGCAGCAGGCGTGGAAGGTGTCGCTGCCGCCCACGTTGTTGCTGCAGGGGCCCAGCCTGCGCGAGGTGTCCGCGTGGGTGGAGCGCATGCGGGGCACGGCGGAGGCTTCGTCCGCGACCGCGGGCGCCGAGGACTCGACGCCCCACGTCTCGGACGGGCAGCGGGCGCTGTGGTTCCTCCAGCGACTCGCGCCCGGTGCCACCGCGTACCACATCACGAGGGCCGTGCGGCTCTCGCCGCGGGTGGACCTGGCCGTCCTGGAGCGTTCGTTCAACGCGCTCGTCGCCCGTCACCCGGTGCTCGCGTGCGCGTTCCCCGAGGAGAAGGGCGAGCCCGTGTGGCGCGCCGCGACGGCGCCGGTGTTGGAGCAGGAGTCCGCGCGAGGCTGGACGGAGCAGGTGCTCCACGAGCGACTGGTGTCGGAGTCCCATCGGCCGTTCGACCTGGAGCGTGGGCCGCTGCTGCGGCTGCGGGTCTTCACGGACGTGGAGGGAGGGCCGGTGTTGTTGCTGGTCCTCCACCACCTGGTCACCGACTTCTGGTCGCTGGAGGTGTTGGCCGAGGAGCTGGGCGTGCTCTACACGGCGGGGAGACGCGGGGTGCCCCCGTTGCTCCCCGCGCCTGCTCCCGCGGTGGGGCCCATCCTCCGGGCGGAGGAGGCCCGATACACGGGGGCCCGCGGCGAGGCGCTCCAGTCCTGGTGGCGTGAGCGGCTGAGCGGCGAGCTGCCCGTGCTGGAGCTGCCCACCTCGCGTCCCCGGCCCCGGCTCCAGTCGTTCCGGGGCGGGACGGTGTCCTTCCGTGTGGAGGCGGAGACGGCGTCGCGGCTCGTGTCATTGGGACAGGCGAAAGGCGCCACGCCATTCATGGTGCTGCTCGCGGGCTACCTCGCGTTCCTGCGTCGCTACACGGGGCAGGAGGACCTGGTGGTGGGCACGCCCACGGCGGGCAGGTCGCGCGCGGACCTGGCGCGACAGGCGGGGTACTTCGTCAACCCCGTGCCCCTGCGCGCGCGGGTGGCCCGCGGGGTGTCCTTCTCCGGCCTGCTCTCCGAGGTGCGAGGCACGGTGCTGGAGGCGCTGGAGCACCAGGAGCTGCCCTTCGCGCGCCTCGTCGAGCGGCTCCAGCCGCGACGTGATGCGTCCCGTCCGCCCGTCTTCCAGACGATGTTCGTGCTGCACTCGGGACGTCCGGGGCGCGAGGCGCTCGCGCCGTTCGCGCTCGGCGGCGCGGGGGCCCGCGTGAGGCTCGGCGAGCTGGAGCTGGAGTCGGTGCCGCTGCGCAACCAGGCCTCGGCCTTCGACCTCACGCTGTCGATGGCCGAGTCGTCTGGCGGCTTCGAGGCCAGCCTGGAGTACTGCACGGACCTCTTCGACACCGAGCTCGCGGAGCGCATGGCCCGGCACCTTCGCGGGCTGTTGGACGCGGTGTCGCGAGCGCCGGAGACGCCGGTGCTGGACCTGCCGCTGCTCGATGAGGACGAGCGACGCGCCACGCTCGCGCTGGGGCGGAGGCCCGCGGCGACCCGGCCCCCCGAACCGCGAGGGCTGCACGAGGCCTTCGAGGCCTGGGCGGTGAAGACGCCCGACGCCGTGGCGCTGGTCGCGGGTGCCACGAGCTGGACGTACCGCGAGGTCAACGAATGGGCGGACCGGATCGCGAGCAGGTTGCGTCATCAGGGGGTCGGGCCGGAGGGGCGCGTCGCGACGTTGTTCGAGCGCGGTGGACCCGAGGCGGTCATCGCGTTCCTCGCGGTGCTCAAGGCGGGCGGCGTGGTGATGCCGTGCGAGCCCTCGCATCCTCCCGAGCGCATCTGCTGGCTGTTGCAGGACTCGGGGGCGCGCTGGTTGCTCTCGCAGGACCGGCTCATGCGGAGGCTCGAGGTCCCCTCCGGTGTGACGTCGCTGCGCTGGGAGGAATACGGCTCGCGGGACGCGCCGGCCGAACCCTCCGCCGAGCGGAATCCCTCCGTCCCGACGCTGGAGGGCGCGGCGTACCTCATCTACACCTCCGGAAGCACGGGGCGTCCCAAGGGTGTGCTGGTGCCGCATCGCGGAGCCCTGCACCTCGCGGAAGCGATGGGCGAGCGCTTCAACCTGGGGCCTGGTGCGCGGGTGCTCCAGTTCGCCTCGCCGGTCTTCGATGCCTCCGTGTCGGAGTACCTCCAGGCGCTCACGACGGGCTCGATGCTGCACCTGCCGCCATCCGGTGAGGTGCTCGCGGGCGAAGCCCTGCACCGCATCCTCCGTGAGCAACGAATCACCCATGCGACGCTGCCACCGTCGGCCTGCGCGCTGTTGCCGGACGCGCCGTTGCCCGATTGGCGATGGCTCATCTCCGCGGGAGAGCCTTGTCCCGAGGACCTGGTGACGCGCTTCGCGCCGGGTCGGGAGATGATCAACGCGTACGGCCCCACCGAGGCCACGGTGTGCTCGACCTGGGCCACGTGCCGGGTCGGGGAGGGGGCGCCGGACATCGGTCGGCCGTTGCCCCAGGTCGACGCGTATGTCCTCGATGAAGCCCTGCGGCCGGTTCCCCCGGGTGTCGCGGGTGAGCTGTACGTAGGAGGTCCCCTGGTGGCGCGCGGCTACCTGGGGCGCTCGGAGTTGACCGCCGAGCGCTTCGTTCCGGACCCCTATGCCAACGAGCCCGGGGCGCGGCTGTATCGCACGGGAGACGTGGCGCGCTGGCGCGCCTCCGGTCACCTGGAGCTGCTCGGCCGCGTGGACGCGCAGGTGAAGCTGCGTGGGTTCCGCATCGAGCCGGGCGAAGTGGAGTCCGCCCTGCGTGAGCTCGCTGGCATGCGCCAGTCCCACGTGCGCGTGTGGAGCCCGCCGTCGGGTGGTGAGCCTCGACTGGTGGCGTACGTGGTTCCTCCGGAGGCGGGGATGCCGCCGCCGGGCGAGGTGCGCGCGAGCTTGCGGGCGCGCCTGCCGGAGTACCTGGTCCCCGCGGACTTCGTCGTCCTGGAGGCGCTGCCCGTGTTGTCCAGCGGCAAGGTGGACACGCGGGCCCTGCCACCGCCGACGCGCGCGACGCCGCAGGAGGGCGCGCCGCGCACGCCGCTGGAGGAGACGCTGGCCAAGGCCTGGGCGGAGACGCTCGGCTTCCCGGCGGTCAGCATCCACGCGCACTTCTTCGACGACCTGGGCGGCAGCTCGCTGTCGGCGGTGCGCGCGTGCGCCCGCCTGCGCGAGGCGCTCGGTCGTGACGTCCCCATCACCCACTTCTTCGAACACCCCACGGTCCAGGCCCTGGCTCGGAGGCTGTCCTCCGAGTCGGAGCCCGGGACGCAGGCCGTGAAGCACCAGGAGCGCGCGGAGGCCCGTCGTCAGGCCCTCCAGCGTCGCGGCGGAAGGAACAACCGAGATCATGGCTGACCAGGACCAGACGGGCGGTAGCGGCAACGACATCGCGATCATCGGCATGGCGGGCCGCTTCCCCGGCGCCGCGAACGTGCGGGACTTCTGGCGCAACCTCCTCGACGGCGTGGAGTCCATCTCCCTGCTGAAGCCCGAGGAGCTGGAGGTCTCTGCGTTGGTGCCGGAGTCCCTGCGGCGTCATCCGGACTTCGTGCCGATGGCCAGCGTGCTGGAGGACGCGGACGCGTTCGACGCGGGCTTCTTCGACGTGCCCCCTCGCGAGGCGCTGTGGATGGATCCCCAGCAGCGCGTGTTCCTCGAGTGCGCCCACGCGGCCCTGGAGGACGCGGCCTATGACCCCGCGCGCTACACCGGGAAGATCTCCCTGTACGCGGGCGCGGGGCCGTCGCTACACACGATGGGCATGTTGGGGCAGGGGCAGCTGGACCCGGCCTCGCTCTACGAGGTGATGGGCACCTCGGGCGAGAACCTGGCCACCAAGGCCTCGTTCAAGCTGCGGCTGCGCGGCGAGAGCCTCGCGGTCTACACGGCGTGCTCCACGGGCCTCGTGGCCGTCCACATGGCCTGCCAGAGCCTGCTCCTGCGCCAGTCCGACATCGCGCTCGCGGGCGCGGTGCGGGTCTCGCTGCCGCAGCGCACGGGCTACCTCTTCCAGGAGGGGATGATCCTCTCCCCGGACGGGCACTGCCGCGCGTTCGACGCGAAGGCCGCCGGCACGGTTCCGGGCAATGGCGCGGCGGTGGTGGTGCTCAAGCCGCTGGAAGACGCGCTCCGGGATGGGGACCACGTCTATGCCGTCATCCGAGGCTCCGCGCTGAACAACGACGGTGGCCTGAAGGTCGGCTACACGGCGCCCAGCGTCGAGGGCCAGGCGGATGCGATTGGCGAGGCGCTTGCCTACGCGGGGCTCACCGCGGACGACATCGGCTACGTCGAGGCGCACGGCACCGGCACGGCGCTGGGGGACCCCATCGAGGTGGCGGCGCTCACCCGCGCGTTCCGTCGCGACACGGACCGCAAGGGCTACTGCGGCCTGGGCTCGGTGAAGACGAACGTCGGTCACCTGGACACGGCGGCCGGGCTCGTGGGCCTCATCAAGACGGCCCTCGTGTTGTCGGAGGAGGAACTGCCGCCCACGCTCCACTTCACGACGCCCAACCCCGCCATCGACTTCGCGAACAGCCCGTTCACCGTCGTCGCCGAGCGCAAGCCCTGGCCCCGGGGCGAGGTGCCTCGGCGCGCGGGCGTGAGCTCGTTCGGCATCGGCGGCACCAACGCGCACGCGGTGCTGGAGGAGGCACCGCGGCGCGAGCCCTCGGCCGCGAGCACCCGGCCCTCACAGGTCGTCACCCTGTCCGCCCGGAGCGAGCAGGCGCTCTCCGCGTCCCTGCGCGAGCTGGCGGACTGGTTGGAGACCGCGTCGCCGGACGTGTCCCTCGCGGACGTGGCCTTCACGCGCAACCGGGGGCGCGGCGCCTTCGAGCACCGGCTCTCGGTGACGGCGACGGACCGCGCGGAGCTCATCAAGAAGCTGCGCGGCAAGAACACCCCGCGGGTCCTGGAGGACGTGGCCGCGGCCCGCGAGCGTCGAGTGGCCTTCCTGTTGCCGGGGCAGGGCGCGCAGTCGCTCGGCATGGGGCGGGAGCTGTACGGCGCGGAGCCGCGCTTCCGCGAGACGGTGGATGCGTGCCTGACGCTGCTGGGACCCGCGCTCGAGAAGGAGCTGCGGGGCGTCCTGCTGCCGGGCGCGGGCGAGGAGGCCGCCGCGCGAGAGGCCTTGAAGGACCCCCGCCTGTCGCTGCCCGCGTTGTTCTGCGTGGAGTACGCGCTGGCGAAGCTCTGGGAGTCGTGGGGAGTCCAGGCGCACGCGCTGTTGGGACACAGCTTCGGTGAGTACACGGCGGCGTGCCTCGCGGGGGTCCTTCCGCTGGAGGACGCGCTGACGCTGGTGGTGACGCGCGGGAAGCTGATGGCCCGCCTGCCTCCGGGCAGCATGACGGCGGTGGGGTGCGCGGAGGAGGTCATCCGTCCGCTCATCACGGGGACGCTGTCCCTGGCGGCCGTGAACGCGGCGGAGCGCTGCGTCGTCTCGGGCCCGACGTCGGAGGTGGAGGCCCTGGAGCAGGAGTTGCTCGTGCGCGGCATCGCCGTGATGCGGCTGCCCGCGGGCCACGCGTTCCACTCCGTGGCCGTCGAGCCGCTGATGGACGAGTTGAAGAAGGTCGTGTCGGGCCTGCGGCTCTCGGCGCCTCGGGTGCCGTATGTGTCCAGCGTGACCGGCACGTGGATTCGGCCGGAGGAGGCGACGGACCCTGCCTACTGGGCCCGCCAGATGCGCGCGCCGGTGCGCTTCGCCGACGGCATGGAGACGCTGAAGCAGGACGGCGTGGCCGTGTTCCTCGAGGTGGGACCGGACCAGGCGCTCACCGCGCTGGCGAGACTGGCGCTCACGGGCCCCTCGGGACGCGTGGTGTCTTCGTTGCCGCGCTTGAACATGAAGGTGTCCGAGCACGGCGTGCTCATGGCGGCCGTGGGCGCGCTGTGGGAGTCCGGGCTGGCGCTGGACTGGAAGCAGTTCTACGCGCACGAGCGGCGACGCCGCGTGTCCCTGCCGACGTACCCCTTCCAGCGGCAGCGCTTCGCCCTGGAGGCGCCCAGGCTGCCCGTGGCCGCCGTCGCCACGCAGCCCGTCGCGCCCGTTCCCGTCGCCGAGCCCGTCCGTGTCGAGCCCCCTCGGGAGGACGTCGCGGTGCCAGGCGACAAGGCCGCGCCGCGCACCGAGGTGGAGCGAGGTGTGCTCGCCATCTGGCGCGAGCGGTTGGGCCGCGCCGACTTCGGCATCCACGACGACTTCCTGGAGCTGGGGGGCAACTCGCTGATGGCGGCGCAGATGCTCACGCGGCTGCGCGAGGCGTTCCCGGTCCAGCTCCCGCTGAGTGACCTGTTCGAGGCGCCCACCGTCGCGGGCGTGGCCGCGCGCATCCAGGCGCGGATGGGGACGCAGAGCGCGGCGGGGAAGGCGGGCGTGCTCCCTCCGCTCGTCCCCATTCCTCGCGATGGCGAGCTGCCGCTGTCGGTGGTGCAGGAGCGCGTCTGCGCGCTGGAGCAGGCGCTCCCCGGCAACCCCGCGCTGAACATGTCGGCGACGTTGCGGCTGTCCGGGGTGCTCGACGTGGCGCTGTTGAAGCGCTCCCTGGAGGCCATCGCCCTTCGGCACGAAGCCCTGCGCACGACGTATCCCATCATCGGCGGGCGCACCGTGCAGCGCGTCTCCTCCGAGCCCCGGGTTCCCCTCGCGGTGGACTCGTTGAAGGCGCTCTCCCCGGAGGCGCGCGAGACGCAGTGGCGTGAGCGGGTCTACGAGGAGATGGCCCGGCCGTTCGACCTCGCCCAGGGGCCCGTGGTGCGTGCCCGGTTGCTCGAGCTGGAGGAGGGCGAGTACGTCCTGGTCGTCTCGGTGCACCACGTGGTGTGTGACACGTGGTCCCTGGTGGTGATTGGCGGCGAGCTGGGGGCCTTCTACGGCGCGTTCCAGCGGGGTGAGCCCGCGCCGCTGCCCGCGCTGTCCATCCAGTACATCGACTACGCGGCCTGGCAGCAGAAGGCGCTGCTGTCGGGTGCCTTCGCGGAGCAGGCGCAGGCGTGGCGGGAGCGACTGGTGGAGCTGCCCGGGCCGCTGGAGCTGCCCGTGGACCTGCCTCCCACCGACGGGCCCGCGCTGAGTGGTCGGCGCAGGAACGTCGGCTTCCCCGAGGCGCTGACGGGCGCGGTGCATGCGCTGGCGAAGCGTGAGGGCGTCACCTCGTTCATGGTGCTGCTCGCCTCGTGGAAGGTGTTGCTGGCCCGCTGGGCGGGGCGTGACGACATCGTGGTGGGGACACCCATCGGCAACCGGAGCCGCCCGGAGCTCGAGCCGCTCATCGGCTACGTGGCGCACGCGGTGCCGCTGCGCACGGACCTGTCGGGAGACCCGACGTTCCGCGAGCTCATCGGCCGGGTGCGGGACGTGGTGGTGGAGGCGTACTCCCAGCCGGACGTGCCCTACGAGCACCTCATCCGCGAGGTGGAGCCCACGCGAAACCCGGGACGCGAGCGCGTCTTCGACACGCTCTTCATCCTGCATCCCCGCTTCGATGCGAACCTGGAGCTGCCCGGGCTGCGAATGCGCATCGTCGAGGTGGAGGACGGGCCGGCGCAGTTCGGCAACGTGTTGTCGCCGCTGTCGGTGTCGATGGGCGAGGACGCGGGCGGCTTCACCGGCACGCTCGACTACGCGTCGGAGCGCTTCGCGCCGGAGACGATGGCGCGGCTCGTCGCGCACTGGACGTCGCTGCTGACGGCGGCGGTGGAGGACCCCGAGCAGCGGCTCTCCTCGCTCCCGCTGGAGCACGTGGCGCCGAGACCCCTATCTCCCGTGCGGGAGGAGCCGCGCACGCTCGCGGCGCTGTTGGATGCCCGGTCCTCGGAGGCACTCGACCGCGTGGCCCTCTCGGTGGAAGGTGGCGCGGACGTCACGTGGCGGGAGCTTCGCTCGGAGGCGAAGCGACTGGCGTCGGAGCTGCGTGCGAAGGGCGTGAAGCCCGAGGTGCTGGTGGCCCTCTGCCTGGAGCCGTCAGTGGAGCGCGTGGTGGCGCTCTGGGCGGTGATGGAGGCGGGAGGCGCGTACGTGCTCCTCGGCGCGCCGCAGCTCAAGGAGCTGTCCGCGCTGGCGCCCGAGGGGAGCCCACCGCCGGTGTTGCTGACGCACGAGCGGTTGCAGACGAGCGTCCCGTTGGACCCGGACCGCGTCATCCGGGTCCGGCTGTCGTCGCAGCTCGACATGCCGCGAGCCTTCAAGCTCTTCCCGGTGCTGCCGTCGCGGATGCCGCCGGAGACGATGGTCTGCCTGGAGACGCTCGTCGCGCCCTCGGGTGAGCGGCTGCGCGCCGTGCACACGGTGCGGACGGTGGACGCGCTGTTCCGACGTCTCGATGGGGACGGCGTGGCCGGGGAGGGGACGTGGCTGGCCGCGGAGGAGACGGGCTCACCGGGGACGGGCCTGGAGTTGTTGTGGGCGCTGACGCGGGGCCTGCGCGTGGTGCTGCCCTCGGAGCGGGCGCGCCTGGTGTTCTCGTCGGCGCGCTCCGCGGGAGAGCGGCCCGGTCCGGACTTCAGCCTGTCCTTCTTCGCCAACGACGAGGACTCGCTGGGGGGCCGCAAGTACCGGCTGCTGCTGGAGGGCGCGAAGTACGCGGACACGCACGGCTTCTCCGCGATGTGGACGCCGGAGCGGCACTTCCACTCCTTCGGCGGCCTGTACCCGAGACCCGCGGTGGTGGGCGCGGGCGTGGCCACGGTGACGGAGCGGCTGGGCATCCGCGCGGGCAGCGTGGTGTTGCCGCTGCATGACCCCGTCCTCGTCGCCGAGGAGTGGTCCGTCCTGGACAACCTGTCCAACGGCCGCGTGGGGGTGTCCTTCGCCTCGGGCTGGCACGCGAACGACTTCGTCTTCGCGCCCGACCGCTACGCGAAGCGCAAGGAGGTCATGTTCAAGGGCATCGAGGAGGTGCGCACGCTGTGGCGTGGCGGCTCGGTGCTCCGGCGCAACGGTGCGGGGGACGAGGTGGAGGTGTTCCTGCGCCCGCGGCCGGTGCAGAAGGAGCTGCCCTTCTGGCTCACGGCGGCGGGGAGCCCGGACACGTTCCGCATGGCGGGCGAATTGGGGGCCTACGTCCTCACGAACCTGATGGGGCAGAACCTGGAGGACCTGGCCTCGAAGGTCGCGCTCTACCGCGAGGCGTGGCGGCAGCACGGCCACCCGGGCCGGGGCCATGTGAGCCTCATGATGCATGCGTACCTGGGGACGGACGAGGCCGAGGTCCGTCGGCGCGTGCGCAAACCGTTGCTCGATTACTTCCGCAGCTCGGTGGACATCCTCCAGGCCTTCGCGTCCAGCCTCGGTTTGAAGGGGGACCTGCGCACGCTGACGAACGCGGACGTGGATGCCCTGCTGGAGCACGGGCTCACGCGCTACGTGGAGGAGGGCGGCCTGTTCGGGACGCCGGACACGTGCGGGCCGGTGGTGGAGCGGGTGCGGAAGCTCGACGTGGACGAGGTCGCGTGCCTCGTGGACTTCGGCGTCGAGGTGGAGGCGACGCTCGAAGGACTCGTGCACCTGAACACGCTGCGGCGTCGGTATTCACCGAGGCCCTCCGCCGCGATTCCGGGCATGGCCATCCAGGAGGGGCCTGGGGCCGCGGCGTCGCTGCTGTCGCTGGTGCGGCAGACGCAGGCGACGCACCTGCATGTGACGGCGTCGCTGGCGCGAGCGCTGGCGGAGCTGCCGGACGCCTCCGAGGCCCTGCGCCCGGTCCGTCATGTCCTGGTCGAGGAGGCGAAGGAGGATGTCACCGCCGCGTTGGCGCACGTGCTCTCCGCCCAGGTGTCCCGGCGTGACCCGTTGCTCGGCGTGGGCGCCTGGATTCGCGCGGGCGCGATGGAGGACTCCGGCTGGGAGGTGGTCGATGCGCAGGGCCGCCCGGTGCCGGTGGGCGTCGTGGGTGAGCTGGCCGTCACGGGGGAGCGCGCGCCTCGGGGGCTCTGGAATGCACCCGCGACCTCCGCGCTGCGCGCGCTCTCCGGCGCCGTCACGGGCTTCTCCCTGGGACGCAGGGCGCGCCGTCGCCTGGATGGAACGGTGGAGCTGCTGGCACCCGTCCGGGGGCCTTCACGTCGACCGAAGCCCCCCCGCGTCGCCCCGCAGTCCTCGGCACCGACGAAGCGCGAGGGCCCTCCGTCCATCCCGCGCATCTCGCGCGAGCAGCCGTTGGCGCTCTCGTTCGCGCAGCAGCGCCTCTGGTACCTGGACCGGCTGGAGCCGGGGAACGTCGCGTACAACAACTCGGTGATGCTGTCGCTGAGCGGCCCGGTCGACGCGGCCGCGCTCCAGCGGGCCCTGGAGGAGGTCGTGCGGCGCCACGAGGCGCTCCGGACCACCTTCTCCATGTCCGACTCGGGCGCGGTGCAGCACATCACCGCGCCGGGCCCGCTGCCACTCCCGCTCTCCACCCTCGAGGAGGATGTGTCGGTGGAGGCCTGGGCCAGGGCGGAGGCGCGCAAGCCGTTCGACCTGGAGCAGGGACCGCTGTTCCGCACGTCGCTGCTGCGCGTCCACGAGCAGGAGCACGTGCTGCTCATCGTGATGCACCACATCGTCTCGGACGGCTGGTCCTCGGGCGTGTTGTTCCACGAGCTGGCCACGCTATACGCGGCGAACATCGAAGGCAGGCAGGCCACGTTGCCCACGCTGCCGGTGCAGTACGCGGACTACGCGGCCTGGCAGCTCGAATGGATGCGGGGCCCCGAGCTCGCGGCCGAGCAGGCCTGGTGGCGTGACGTCCTCGCGGACGTGCCCGTGCTGCGACTGCCGACGGACCGTCCACGTCCTCCCGTGCAGACGTACCCGGGGGCGCGTCACGCCATCAGCATCCCGCGCGCGCTCACCGAGTCCCTGACGTCCATGGGCCGACGCGAGGGCGCCACGCCGTTCATGGTGTTGATGGCCGCGTGGCAGACGCTGCTCCACGCGTACTCGGGACAGGACGACTTCGCGGTGGGCACGCCGGTGGCGGGCCGCAACCGGCCGGAGGTGGAGCCGCTCATCGGCTGCTTCATCAACTCCATCGCCCTGCGCGCCGACCTGTCGGGGGACCCCACGCTGACGGAGGTCATCGGGCGGGTGCGCCGCGCGGCGCTCGGTGGCTTCGGGCACCAGGAGGTGCCGTTCGAGAAGCTGGTCGACGCGCTGCACGTGGCTCGCGACCTGAGCCACACGCCCATCTTCCAGACGATGCTGGTGTTGCACAACACGCCGCCCATCGAGCTGTCCATGGCGGGCCTGCGCCTGGGCAGCCAGGTGGTCCACACCGGCTTCACCAAGCTGGACCTGACGCTGGAGCTGGTGGAGTCCAAGGACGGCCTGTCCGGAGGCATCGAGTACAACACCGACCTCTTCGACGCGGAGACCATCCGCCGCCTCTCCGGTCATCTGGTGCGGCTGCTGGAGCAACTGGCCGCGCGTCCCGAGCAGCGGGTCTCCCAGCTCAGCCTCCTGTCCGAGGCCGAGCGTCATCAGCTCCTCGTGGAGTGGGGGCCGACGCCCCTGCCGGAGTCCACGGCGGCGGAGACGGTGTCGTCGCGCTTCGCGGCGCGGGCCGCGAGTGTGCCGGACGCCGTGGCGGTGGAGGACGACTCGCGCCGCCTCACGTACAGGGAGGTGGAGTCGCTCTCCTCGCGACTGGCCTCGGCGGTGAGCGCGCTGGGGGCGGGGCAGGGCGCGGTGGTGGCGCTCGCGTTGGCCCAGCCCACGGACGTCGTGGCCGCGATGCTCGGCGTGCTGCGCGCCGGAGCGGCGGTGGTAGTGCTGGACCTGGAGCATCCGGCGGAGCGGCTCGCGCGCATCCTCGAGGACACGAAGGCCTCCGTGGTGGTGACGTCGGGCGCCTGGCGTGCGCGGGTGCCCGAGCGTGAGGGCCTGTCGGTGGTGACGGTGGAGTCGCTGCCGACGACTGTCGGAACGCTGCCGGCGATGCCCGAGCCGCATCACGCGGCGTGCGTCGTCTACACGTCGGGCTCGACGGGACGTCCGCGCGGCGTGGTCATCGAGCATCGCCAGCTGGTGTCCGCCACGCGGGCCCGACAGGCGGTCTACGGGGCTCCAGGCGTCGTGTTGTCCCTGGCGCCGTTCACCTTCGATGCCTCCCTGGCGGGCCTGTTCTGGTCGCTCTTCGAGGGCGGAACGCTGCGCTACCCCGACGTGGAGGAGCGCGAGGACCCGAGGCGGCTGGCGGAGCTGGTGGCGAGGGCGCGCGTCACGCACCTCATCTCCGTGCCGGCGCTCTATGCGCAGGTGCTCGCGGCGGCGCCCGCGGGTGGACTGTCGGGCCTGCGCGCGGTGAGCGTGGGCGGTGAGGCGTGCGCGGTGGAGCTGGCGCAGGCGCACCATGAAGCCCTGCCCACGGTGCCGCTGTTCAACGAATACGGTCCCACCGAGGCGACCATCTGGAGCACGGTGCACCGTGTCCAGAAGGACGAGCAGGGCAGTGTGCCCATCGGCCGCGCGGTGCCGGGCGCGAGGGTGTACCTGCTCGACTCGCGGCGAGGGCTCGCGCTGCCCGGCGCACCGGGCGAGGTGTACGTCGGCGGCGGCGGTGTCGCGCGAGGCTACCTCGGTCAGCCCGAGCTCACCGCCGAGCGCTTCGGCGTGGACCCGTTCGACGCGCGTCCCGGCGCGCGCATGTACCGCACCGGCGACGTGGCGCGCTGGCGTCGGGATGGGACGCTGGAGTTCCTGGGGCGCGCGGACTCGCAGGTGAAGGTGCGTGGCTTCCGCATCGAGCCCGGTGAGGTCGAAGCGGCGCTGCTCGCGAATCCGGAGGTCCGCGAGGCCGCGGTGGTCGCGCGAGCGGACGGCGGGCCCAAGCGACTGGTGGCCTACGTGGTGGCCTCGGCCGCCGAGCCGGGCGAGGCCGTGTCCTCGGGCGCGCTGAAGTCCTGGCTGCTCTCGCGGCTGCCGCCCTACATGGTGCCGTCAACGTACGTGACGCTCGCGTCGCTGCCTCGGACGCGGCACGGCAAGGTGGACACGCGCGCGCTGCCCGTGCCCGAGTCCCAGGTGACGAAGTCGACGAACGCGTCGAGCACGGGGCCGCGCACCGAGGTGGAGGAGCGGCTCGCGGCGCTGTGGAAGGAAGTGCTCAACGTGGACCGCGTCGGCATCCACGATGACTTCTTCGAGCTGGGAGGCGACTCCATCCTTGGCTTGCAGATCGTCACGCGGGCGCGCGCCGCCGGACTGGAGCTGTCACCGAAGCAGCTCTTCCAGAACCCCACGGTGGCCAGGCTCGCCGCGGTGGCGGGGACGCGGCTCACGGTGCAGGCCGAGCAGGGGCCCGTGGTGGGCCCCGTGGCCCTCACGCCCATCCAGCGCTGGTTCTTCGAGCTGGAGCTGGAGGACCCCGACCACTGGAACATGTCGCTGATGTTCCAGTCCCGCACGCCGTTGGACGCGGCGCTGCTGGAGCGCGCGCTGACGCACGTGATGGAGCACCACGACGCGCTCCGTCTGCGCTACGCCAGGACCGCGGACGGCTGGCATCAGACGTCCGAGGCTCCCGGGGCGCCCATCCCGCTGGAGCGTGTGGACCTGTCCGACGTGCCGCGCGAGGCCCTGGCGAGCACGCTGGAGCAGCGGGCGATGGCGCTGCAGCAGTCGCTGTCGTTGGACGGCGCCATGATTCGGGCCGCGCTGCTCGAGCCCGGGGATGGCGAGCCCGTGCGACTGTTGCTGGCGGTCCACCACCTCGCGGTGGACGCGGTGTCGTGGCGCATCCTGGTGGAGGACCTGTCCACCGCGTATGCGCGACTCGCAGAGGGCGCGCCGGTGCGGCTGCCGCCGAAGACGACCTCGTACCAGGCCTGGGCGCGGGGACTGGAGACGCTGGCGGGCTCGGAGAAGCTGGTCGCGGAGCGCACGTGGTGGCGCGAGCGTCCGTGGTCCGAGGTGGCGCGGCTGCCTCGGGACTTCCAGGAGGGCGGCAACACCGAGTCCACGGCGCGCACGGTGCAAGTGGCGCTGGATGCGGAGCAGACGAAGGCGCTGCTGCACGACGTGCCGAAGGCCTGGCACACGCAGCCCCAGGATCCGTTGCTGACCGCCCTGGCGCAGGCGCTGTCCGCGTGGACGGAGCGGGGCATCGCACTGGTCGACGTGGAGGGCCATGGTCGCGAGGAGGTGCTCCCGGGCGTGGACGTGTCGCGCACGGTGGGCTGGTTCACGCGCTTCTTCCCGGCGCTGCTGGACGTGCGGGAGGCACGAGGGCCCGGTGAGGCGCTGCGCGGCGTGAAGGAGTCGCTGCGCGCGGTGCCGACGCAGGGCATGGGCTGGGGCCTCCTTCGCTACGTGGCGCGGGACGCCGCGCTGGCGGAGTTGCCCCGGGCGGAGGTCGGCTTCAATCACCTGGGACAGGTGGACGGCCTCGTCGGAGCGGAGGGGCCCTTCACGCTCGCGCCGGAGAGCGAGGGCTTGCGGCAGCGCGCGGCGAGCTCACGTCGGCCGTACCTGTTGGATGTGACGAGCGTGGTGCGAGAGGGCCGGCTGGAGGTGACGTGGACCTTCAGTGAGGCGGTGCATCGTCGTGAGACGGTGGTGCGAGTGGCGGAGGACTTCGTGGCGCGGCTGCTGGCCTTGATCCAGGCCTCGAGCGCTCCGGACGCGGGCGGGCATTCTCCGTCCGACTTCCCCCTCGCGAAGGTGAAGCAGTCGCAACTCGACAAGCTGGCGGCCCGGTTCGGAAAGAAGACGCGATGAGCGACAACATCGAGGACCTGTACCCGCTGTCGCCCCTCCAGGGCGGCATGCTCTTCCACGCCATCTCCGAGCCCGGCAAGGGCCTCTACTTCAACCAGCTCGTCTGTGAGCTGCGAGGCGCGCTGGACGTGGAGGCCTTCGCCGCAGCGTGGCGGGGCGTGGTGGCGGCGCATCCCGTGCTGCGCACCGCGCTCGTCTGGGACGACGTGGACGAGCCGGTCCAGGTCGTGCTGCGCGAGGTGGACCTGCCCCTGCGAGAGGAGGACTGGCGGGACCTGTCCCCGGAGGGCTTCGAGGCGCGGCTGGAGACCTTCCTGGCGAAGGACCGTCAGGAGGGCTTCGATTTGTCGCAGGCGCCGCTGATCCGCCTGACGCTCCTGCGCGCCGCGGACCGGGTGTATCGCTTCGTCTTCAGCCACTCGCACCTGGTGCTGGACGGCTGGTCCGTGCCGTTGGTGGTGAAGGACTTCTTCACGCTGTACGAGGGGACTGTCGCTGGCCGCGCTCCGAGGCTCGCGCCTCCGCGTCCCTTCGGTGACTACCTGGGCTGGCTGGCCGAGCATGACCTGAAGACCTCGGAGGACTTCTGGCGCCGGGAGCTGGCGGGGTTCCACGAGCCCACTCCGACGGGCGCGGGCGTTGGCGAAGGTGAGGGCCGGGCCACGCTCGTCCGCCACCTGTCCGAGCAGACCACGGCCGCGCTCAACGCCTTCACGCGTCGCCACGGCGTCACCCTGAGCACCGTGGTGCAGGGTGCATGGGCCCTGGTGCTCGGGCGCCTGTCGGGCTCCGAGGACGTCGTGTTCGGCACCACCGTCTCCGGTCGTCCTCCGGACCTGGCGGGCGTGGAGGAGATGGTCGGCCTGTTCATCAACACCCAGCCGGTGCGCGTGCGCTGGTCGGGGGACCTCACGTGGGCCACCTGGCTCCGCCGCATCCAGGAGCAGCAGGTGGACGCGCGCCAGCACGAGCACGCGCCCCTGGTGAAGGTGCAGCGCTGGAGCGAAGTCCCCGCGGGGACGGCGCTGTTCGACACGCTGGTCGTCTTCGAGAACTACCCCCTGGACTCCGCGCTCACGTCGGCCTCGCGAGCGCTGGAGGTCCACCGCGTCCAGTCGAAGGAGGAGGACCACTTCGGCCTCACGCTGACGTCGTCCCCGGAGGCGCGGCTCCCGCTGCACTTCCGCTACGACCGGAGCCGCTTCACGCGGGAGTTCGCGCAGGCGCAGCTGGACCGCATGGTCCTCGTGATGGAGACCCTCGCGACGCGGCCCGAGAGTCGCCTGGGCGAGCTGTCCCTGCTGTCCGCCGCGGAGCGGGAGCTGCTCCTCGTGCGCTGGAACGACACGGAGCGGGCGCTTCCATGGGAAGGCGCGCTGCACGAGCGCTTCGAGGACCAGGCCGCGCGCACGCCCGAGGCCTTGGCCGTCCTCGACGACGAGACGTCGCTCACGTTCAGACAGCTCGACCGTCGGGCCAACAGGCTCGCCCATTGGCTGCGTGCTCGCGGCGTCGGGCCCGAGTCCCGCGTCGCGCTCTGCCTGGAGCGCGGCGTCGACATGGTGGTGGCCCTCTTCGGCGTCCTCAAGTCGGGCGGTGCGTACGTCCCCCTGGACCCGGCCCATCCACCGGAGCGACTGGGCTTCGTGGTCCAGGACGCGGGCGCCACGCTCGTCATCTCGCAGCGCTCGCTGGCCGAGCGACCGCGGAGTCAGGGCACCGAGGTCATCTGCCTGGATGACCCGGGCATGGTGGAGGCGCTCGCCGCGGAGCCGGACACCGCGCCGCCGCGGGTCTCGCTCCCGGCGCACCTGGCCTACATCATCTACACGTCGGGCAGCACGGGCCAGCCGAAGGGCGTGATGATTCAGCACGCGTCGGTGATGAACCTGCGCGCGGCGCTCGCGTCCAAGGTCTTCGCCGGACTGAGCGGCCCGCTGCGCTTCAGCCTCAACTCGCCGCTGGCGTTCGACATGTCCGTCCAGCAGCTCGTCCACATCTCGGACGGCCATGCCTTGTGCGTGGTGTCACAGACCGTCCGCCAGGACGCGGCCCTCCTGGTGGAGTGGGTGGAGCGACACCGCGTCGACGTGTTCGACGGCACGCCGTCCCATCTGCGCGTGCTGCTCGATGAGGGGCTGGGCGCGCATCGCCCGCTGCGCATCCTCTTCGGAGGCGAGGCGACGGACGAGACGCTCTGGGCTCGCATCGCCGCGCACCCGCACATCACCGCCGTCAACGTCTACGGGCCCACCGAGTGCACGGTGGAGGCGACGGTGCGTTTCGTGCGCGGCACGTCGGGCCCCTCCCTTGGCCCACCGCTGGCGAACGTGCGGGCGTATGTCCTGGACGCGAACCTCCAGCTCGCGCCCGTGGGTGTCGCGGGCGAGCTGTTCATCGCGGGCGAGGGCGTGGGGCGTGGCTATCTGGGCCGCCCCGCGCTGACCGCGGAGCGCTTCCTTCCGAATCCCTTCAGCACCGTCCCGGGCGACCGCATGTACCGCACGGGGGACAAGGTGCACTGGCTCCCGAACGGCGAGCTCCGGTTCCTCGGGCGCATCGACTTCCAGGTGAAGCTGCGTGGCTTCCGCATCGAGCTGGGGGAGATCGAAGCCGCGCTCTGCCGACACCCCGAGGTTCGCGACGCCCTGGTCCTCCTGCGCGAGGACGCGGGGACGCCGCCGAGGCTGGTGGCGTACGTGGTGTCCTCCGGCGAGCGGGGACGAGAGCCCGCCGTGCTGCGCGAGTTCCTGCTGGAGCAGTTGCCCGAGTACATGGTGCCCGCGGCCTTCGTCGCGATGGAAGAGCTCCCCAGGACGAGCAGCGGCAAGGTGGATCGCCGCAACCTGCCGGCGCCCGAGATATCGGTGGTGGAGCGCACCGACGAGGTCGCGCCGCGCGACGCGAAGGAGGAGACGCTCGCCGCCATCTGGGCCCAGGTGCTCGGACGCCCCCGGGTGAGCGTGCACGATGACTTCTTCGAGCTGGGAGGAGACTCCATCCTCGGCATCCAGGTCATCTCCCGCGCCGCGCAGGCGGGGTTGCACCTGCGCGCGAAGCAGCTCTTCGAGAATCCGACCGTGGCGCGGCTCGCGGCGGTGGTCTCCGAGGCGCCCCGGGAGGTCATCGCCCAGGGACCCGTGACGGGACCGGTGGCGCTGACGCCCATCCAGCACGGGTTCTTCGAGCACGAGCGGTCGGGAGTGCACCACTTCAATCAGGCCCTGCGCCTCACGCTGCGCGAGCGGATGGTGCCGGAGCACCTGGGCCGCGCCCTCCAGCTCGTGCGCGAGCATCACGATGCCCTGCGGCTGCGCTTCACGAAGGACGCGGAGGGACGCTGGCAGCAGGAGCTGATGGGCCTGGAAGGCGTCCTGCCCCTGGAGACGGTGGACCTCCGCAGGTCCCAGGCACGCGAGGCCGAGTTGGTGGCCCACGCGGCGCGGGCCCAGGCGAGCCTGACGCTCTCCACGGGAGAGGTCGCGCGAGCGGTGCTGTTCGAGTCGGGACCGGACGTGCCGCAGGAGTTGTTGATCGTCATCCATCACCTCGCGGTGGATGCCGTCTCCTGGCGCGTGTTGGTGGAGGACCTGCTGTCGAGCTACCAGCGGCTCCGCGCGGACGAGCCCGTGAAGCTCCCCGCGAAGACGGTGTCCTATCAGGCCTGGGCGTCACGTCTGGTGGAGCACGCGAGGACCCCCGCGGCACAGGAGGAGGCGACCTTCTGGCTCGGGCTGCCGTGGGAACGGGTGGGCGCATTGCCGCGTGAGGTGGAGGGCGGCCCCGCGAACACGGAGGGCGCGTCGAAGGTGGTGGAGGTGGCGCTGGAGCCCGCGGAGACGCAGTTGCTCCTCCAGGACGTGGCGAAGGCGTTGCGCGCGAAGCCGGACGAGCTGTTGCTGGCGGCGCTCGCCCACGTGCTGCGTCGGTGGACGGGGGCGTCGTGCGTGCGGGTGGACATGGAGGGCCACGGGCGCGAGAACGTCTTCGGCGAGGTGGACCTCTCGCGCACGGTGGGGTGGTTCACCAGCATGTTCCCGGTGTTGGTGGAGGCGACGGGGGAGGGGCCCGGAGCGTGGGTGCGTGCCGCGAAGGAGGCGATGCGGCGCATCCCGTCCAAGGGCGTGGGCTTCGGCGTGCTGCGCTACCTGTCACCGGACCCGGCGCTGCGTGAGCGCCTGCGTGCGCTGCCCGCGCCGGAGGTGGGGTTCAACTACCTGGGACAGTTCGACAACGTGCTGCCGGCCACGGCGCCGCTGCGGATGTCCGAAGGCTCGGTGGGACCCACGCGTGCGCCCGAGGGCGTGCGCGAGCACCTGCTCGACGTGGACTGCATCGTCAGCGGCGGCCGGATGCGGCTGATGTTCACCCACGGCCCGGGGGTTCATCGCACCGGGACGGTGGAGACGCTGGCCCGCGGGCTGGTCGCGTCCCTGCGTGAGCTCATCGCGCATGCGACGTCGGAGGACCCTCGCGGACTGTCACCGTCGGACTTCCCCTTGGCGAAGCTGGGCCAGGGCGCGCTGGAGGGGCTCGCGGACCGGATGGCCTCGAAGGGTCTGCGCCTGCGCGACGTGGAGGACCTGTATCCGCTGTCTCCGTTGCAGCAGGGCATCCTGTTCCACATCCTCCAGGACGAAGCGTCCCAGCCCTACTTCAATCAGATGGCGTTCGAGCTGGAGGGCGCGCTCGACGTGAAGGCGCTGACGGAGGCGTGGCGACAGGCGGCACGTCGCTTCTCCATCCTCCGGACGGCGTTCTACTGGGACGGGCTGGACGCGCCGCTGCAAGCGGTGATGCGAGACGTGGAGCCCCCGGTCCAGGTCGAGGACTGGCGCGCGGTGCCTCGGGGCGAGGTGGAGGCGCGGGTGTCGGCGTTCCTGGAGGAGGACCGTCGCCGCGGCGTGGAGCTCTCCGTCGCGCCGCTGTTCCGGCTGGGGCTGCTGCGGACGGACGAGCGGGTCTGGCGCGTGGTGTTCAGCTTCTCGCACCTCTTGCTGGATGGCTGGTCCACGCAGTTGGTGACGCAAGATGTGTTCACCCGGTACGAGGCGCTTCGGCGCGGCGTGACGCCGCCGCGAGGAGAGGTCCGGCCGTATCGCGACTTCATCGCCTGGTTGGGGCGACAGGACCCGAGCGCCGCGAAGGAGTTCTGGAGCAAGGCGCTCGTGGGGTACTCGGAGCCCACTCGCGTGGACGTCGCGGCGGCGGCGCGGGGCCTGTCGGGTCGAGGCGGACAGGAGCTGCGGCTCGGAGCGGAGGAGACCGCGGCCCTCGTGGCCTTCGCGAGGCAGCAGGGCATCACGCAGAGCACCCTGGTCCAGGGCGCGTGGGCCGTGGTGCTCGGGCGCTACAGCGGTCGGGATGACGTGGTCTTCGGCGCCACCGTCGCCGGACGTCCCGCGGAGCTGACGGACTTCGAGAGCATGGTGGGCTTGTTCATCAACTCCATTCCCGTGCGCGTGCGGATGCCCTCCGAGGCGAGGGTGGGCACGTGGTTGAGGGAGCTCCAGGGGTGGATGCAGGAGGCCCGCCAGTACGAGTCGACGCCGCTGGTCGACGTGCGTCGCTGGAGCGAGGTGTCCTCGGGCGAGCCGTTGTTCGAGACGCTGTTCACCTACGAGAACTATCCGATGGAGGCGGGGCTCTCCACGCCGTCGGAGGACCTCGTGGTGCGCAACCCCATGGCGGTGGAGGCGGACCACCACCCCATCTCCCTGGTGGTCATGCCGGGGAACGAGTGGGTGCTCAAGCTGAACCATGACGCCGCGCGCTTCGACGCGCTCGCGGTGCGGCGGATGCTCGAGCAGGTGCGCCACCTGTTGTCCGAGCTGCGCGGCAAGGTCGAACAGCCCTTGTCGACGCTCGACCTGATGGGCGCGGACGAGCGGCGACGGTTGGTGGAGGAGTGGAGCGGGCGGAGCGGGCTCGCGTCGCCCGGGCAGACGCTGCACGAGCGCTTCGAGGCGCAGGTCGCGCGCACGCCCGAGGCGTTGGCGGTCCTGGATGACGAGACGTCGATCACGTTCAGACAGCTCGACCATCGGGCGAACAGGCTCGCCCATTGGCTGCGCGCTCGCGGCGTCGGGCCCGAGTCCCGCGTGGCCCTCTGCCTGGAGCGCGGCGTCGACATGGTCGTCGCCGTGCTCGGTGTCCTCAAGTCGGGCGGTGCCTACGTCCCCCTGGACCCGGCGCATCCTCGTGAGCGACTGGCCTTCGTGCTCCAGGACGCGCGCGCCGCGTTCGTCCTCACGCAGCGTGCCCTGGCCGAGCGAGTGGAGGCACAGGGCGTCGAGGTCATCCCTCTGGATGCTCCGGCCATGGTGGAGGCGCTCGCCTCGGAGTCGGAAGGCGCGCCGCCGCGTGTCTCGCTTCCGGAGCACCTGGCCTACGTCATCTACACGTCGGGGAGCACGGGCCAACCGAAGGGCGTGATGATTCAGCACGCGTCGGTGATGAACCTGCGCGCGGCGCTCGCGTCCACGGCCCTCGTGGGTTTGAACGGTCCGCGGCGCTTCAGTGTCAGCGCGCCGCTGGCCTTCGACGCGTCCGTCCAGCAGCTCGTTCAAATCTCGGATGGACACACCTTGTGCGTGGTGCCGCAGGCCGCTCGCCAGGATGCGGCCCTGCTGGTGGCGTGGGTCGAACGTCACGGCGTCGACGTGCTCGACTGTGCGCCGTCCCACCTGCGCCTGCTGCTCGGTGAGGGACTGGCGTCACGTCGCGAGCTGCGAGTCCTCGTGGGCGGCGAGGCGGTGGACGAGGCGCTCTGGGAGCAGCTCTCCGTCCATCCGCGCATCACCGCGTTCAACGTCTATGGGCCCACCGAGTGCACGGTGGACTCCACGGTGCGTGCCGTGCGTGGAGCAGCGCGGCCTTCGCTTGGAGCCCCGCTGGCGAATGTCCGGGCGTACGTCCTGGACGCGAACCTCCAGCCTGTCGCCGTGGGTGTGCCCGGGGAGCTGTTCCTGGCAGGCGAGGGTGTGGGGCGTGGCTATCTGGAACGTCCAGCGCTCACCGCGGAGCGGTTCGTTCCCAATCCCTTCAGCACCGTCCCGGGCGCGCGCATGTACCGCACGGGAGACAAGGCGCGCTGGCTCCCTGACGGTGAACTCGCGTTCCTCGGCCGCCTCGACTTCCAGGTGAAGCTGCGTGGCTTCCGCATCGAGCTGGGGGAGATCGAGTCCGTGCTGCGCGCGCATCCCTCGGTGGGGGATGCGGTGGCGGTGGTTCGGGACGAGGGCTCCGCGGGCGCGAAGCTGGTGGCGTACGTGGTGCCCTCGCGTGAGCATCCCGAGCGGCCCGACCCCGCGGTGCTCCGTGCGCATCTGGTCGGCCGGCTGCCTGAATACATGGTTCCCGCCGCGCTGATGGTGTTGGAGACGTTGCCGCTGACGCCGAGTGGCAAGGTGAATCGCAGGGCCCTGCCCGCGGTGGAGCTGGGGG
>NZ_SRLW01000135.1:0-26418 GCF_006518215.1 Myxococcus sp. AB025B | reverse complement strand
AGCGTGGCGACCTCCTCGGGCACTTCCAGCGTCACTTTCACCATGGCCGGGATTTCTCCCACGCCTCGGCCTGCTCCTGCCAACCCGCCCTTTCGCTCAGGCGATGCTCAGGATCAGATCCACACCCCTTCGGCGTGTTGGGGGATGACATCCCCGGGACCGTGGCCTGGCTCACCCAGCGCTTCGGAGGAAGCGCTCCTCCCGACGTCCCGAGCTCCTGCCGGGTCCTCACCGAGCTGTCGTCCGCCACGCCCTAGCGGGAACCCCAAGGAGCCCGCGCCCGAGCAGGAGGCGTGTGCTTCAAGCAGCGCCTCGGCATGGCACTCGACATGGGCTGACACGCCTGGCCCATCCCGAGCGAGTCACTCTGTCGCATCAAATTGGGCGTCTGGGATTCGGAGGACGGCGCCCGCGGGCAGGTGTGTCGACCGGGCCATTGACTTGTGGCCCGGTCTTCCCTGCACTGTCGCCATGGCCGCGCCTCGCGAGGTCCCCATCATCCTCGGCGTCTTCGTCGCCCTGGCCGCGATGATGGCTCACGTCCTCGCGACCCGCCTGGATGGGGCCTCGCCCCGAGCCGAGGGACCGCGTGTGGCTCCGCTCGCCGCGGAGGCACGAGTCCCCTCACCTCGGGACTGGGGCGTCATCGTGGGCGTCGGCGTCCTGGGGCTCGTGGCGCTCGGGGCGCAGGTCCGCTCCCGACGCGCGCGGTTGCGCGAGCAGGTCGCGATACCGCCGCGCTCGACCGAGGAGGCGCCGTCATCCGGGCCGTCCGTCGCGGACGCGCGGGCCTTCCTCGCCTGGCGCGGAGCGCGAAGGGTGCTGGCGCGCCGCACGGTCCTCGTCCTGGTGGAATGGAGCGCGTTCACGGCGCTGTCGCTGTGGCTCATGCTCCACGCGCCTTCCGGGGACTGGCCGGTGTTCGCCCTGCCGTGTGCCCTCCTGGTGGGGCCCTCACGGGTGTACGTGCGCTATCGGGAGGGGGAGTCGCTCTGGGCGCCGTGGCTCCTGGGCCTGTCGGTGCTCGTGCTCGCCATGACGCGCGAGCCGCGATGCACCTGGGGCCTGCTGCTCATCGCCGGCGTGTGTCAGGGCTGCGTGTGGCGACAGGAGCGGGCGCGCAGGGGCGTCACGTCGTCCGGTTGACGCCCTCGGCTCAACCTCCGGAGACCACGGCCAGGGCGCTCGCGGGGGACATGCCCTGGGCCACCAGCGAGAGCAGCACCGACTGTCTGAACTCGGGCGTGGTCAGCATCCAGCCGGGGATGATGTCCGGGAGCGAGGCGCTGACCATGCTCGCCGGTCCCAGGAGCGTGCGTCCCCATCGCTCGATGATGGCGCGGGCGAAGGCATCACTCTCGGGCGTGCGTCGCGCCGTGCTCCCCGTCCTGGGGCGACGGGCCGGCGTGGGCGCGGCCTCGGGCTCCAGCATGCCGGCGAACACCCGCATCAGCGTGGAGGTGACGACGCCCACGCCTCCGCCGACCGCGGACAGGCCACTCTGGATGGCGGTGCCGCCGATGATGCGGGCCATGCCGCCCTCGACGAAGCGCAGGCCGGCGTTGCCCGCCATGTGCTCGAGCAGGGTGATGGGGAGCAGCCGCGCCGCGGCCCCACCCGAGGGCAACAGCCTCGCGAGCGTCTGCGCCGACAGCCCCGAGGCCTCGAGAATCGCGCCCTGCATGATGCCGCAGCTGGTGGGGGTGCCCCGCAACCAGCGCAGGATGGCATTGCCTCCACGCTGGGCGACGGCGACCGCCTGCTCGATGCTGACGGCGGCCTCCGCGGCCTCGATGACCACGTAGGCGTTGGCTCGCCGCGCGACGCTCGCCGCCAGCTGGGGCGTCAGGGCCTGGGGCACCTCAGGGAAGAGCACGCGCAGCGGACCGCCGTGGAGCTTCAGGACCTGCCCCGCCGAGTTGCGGGCGTAGATGACGGCGTGATTCAGCCCGCCTTCCGTCACGGCGACCATGGCGCCGCGTCCCAGGGCTCGCTCCAGCTCGGCGGTCGCGGCCGTCCGCGTGGCGAAGACCGCGCCGCCCTCGCGACTGAAGGCCGCGGCCGTCTCTCGCGCCATCGCCTCCGTGAGGATTTCTCCGCCCTCGCGAACGACCAGCTCGCCCGCGGCTCGCCGGGCCACGGCGGTGCGGTAGCTGGCGACGGGGACCCGGATGAGCGCCCGGCCCGCGACGCCCGCGGCGCCCAGCGTGGCGAAGTCGACCATCATGAAGCCCATGCCCAGGGCGCGCAGGAAGAACGACTCCGCCTCGCGAATCTGCTGGACCGAGCCGTAGACGGGCACGAGCGCCCAGAGGCTCCTGGAGGGGTCCGGGGCGCCCGCCGCGTGACGCCGCTGGTTCTCCTCGGTGCTGTCGGAGGTGGCCCAGGTGACGACGCCCGCCACCAATCCGATTCCCGCCAGCACGAGCCACGGCGCGATGCGGTGCAGGTCCTCTCCGGCGCCCTCGGTCAGCTCATAGGGCGACTGGAGGAGGGCCGCGCGGGTGGCGCGCTCGGCCTCGCGCTCGGAGGGCCAGGAGGGCTCGCTGATGCGGCCCCGGCCCCCCCCGAGTCGCGCCTGGACGGTGTGCGCCAGCTCGTGCCCCAGGATGTGCCGCCCCGCGCCGCTCGCGACGTCGACGTCGCCACCCAGGACGATGTGGTCGCCCAGCGTGAAGGCCGCGGCGCCCACGGACCTCGCCGCCTGTCTCGCGGTGGGGCCGGTGTGCAGGCGCACTGGCGACAAGTCATAGCCGTAGGACTGCTCGAACGGCGCCCGGAGCCATGCGGGGACGGGGCTGCCACCCGCGAGTCGGGACAGGGGCTGTGCGGTAGGGCCCACGGGCGCGCGGGGCGTCAGCGCGGCGCGGAGCAGGTGGGTTCCGAACGCGCCCACCGTGGCCGCGACAGAGCTCGGGATGGCACCGAGAGAGGGCCCCGGGCTGACGGGAGCTCCACGGGTCTCCACCCTGCCCAGGGGACGGGTCGTCGCGCCACCGGGCATGGGCCGCAAGGCGCGCGCGGGCGGATACAGCGCGACGGTGCCGATGTCGAAGCGAGGGGCCCTGTCGGCGGACTCACCCCGGGAGACGTCCGGGGTGGGCGCGGTGGAGGGTTGTGGGGCGACCGTCCGGGTCACACGTGGAGGCGTGGCCTTCGGCGCCGGTGTGGGCGTGGATGTGCGAGCCGCGGAGTGCAACGAGCCCATGGATGTCCCCCTCGTCGGACCTGCGGGGACAGTGTACCCGAAAGGGGGGCGGAGGGCTGCCCGCCCCACCTCTGCGCGACGTCCCGGCTCAGCGCGCCTGGGAGATGCGGTTGTTGGTGCCGGTGTTGCTGATGCGCGGCTTCTTGCCCTTCTGGGGGCCCTGCTTCCAGACGACGCTGTTGTCGCTGCCCGTCGTCTCGATGCGGCGCACGGTGTGGGCGCTGACCTTGTTCTCGCTGCCCGTCACCTCGATGGACTCGCAGGTCCCGGTCAGGATGACCTGGTTGCTGGAGCCGACGATCTCCACCTTGCCGCCTTCGCCGCAGTCGTGCTTCACGGTGCGCTCGGAGTCGACCAGCTCGAGCGAGCCCTCGCTCTGGGACGACGTCTGCGCCGCGTCGTCGTCATCACGCGCCGCGGCGCCGTGGGCCTGGATGTCGACGCCCCCGCCGCGAACCCGGGCCGAGCCGTCGCGAGCCTCGATGGTGGCGCCCGGCGCCTTCACCCGGACGTTGCCGTCCTTGCCGACCTTGACCGACGCGGCCTCGTCCTCGTCCTGGGCGCTGGCGGACATCGACCCGAGCACACATGCGATGACGACGAAGGCCTTCGACTTGAATGGGTTGCGCATTGCGGTGGACCTCTTGTGTGGATGCACGCGCAATGTACGCACCGGCGGTGCGGAGATTCAAAATCCGCGCGATTCCTCGGGAGCCAGCCCCTGGATTGCAGTGGCCCTTCAGCTGGGCACCCGCGGCGGCAGGGCGCATGGCGGCGGTGTCCGAATCGTGCTTTCACGGGCGCCCATGATGGATGCGAACTCCGCAGGCCGGTGGCTCATCGTGCAGGCGGTCCGGCGACTCGTGGCGGGGTGGTCGTCCCGTGACGAGCAGCGTCGTCCTGGGGGGGCCTGGGTGCTGCTGTGGGGGCCCATCGCGCGCGACGAGGACCTCGAAGGGGCCACGGTGATGGTGCCGCTGCTCGCGGCCTGGTTCCTGACCGACGCCGGCTTCGTGCGGCGGGACGTGTGGAGCTACCTGCGCCACCGCGCGCTGCGGTACTCGTCCGTGTTCTCTCCGCTGGCGACCGAGGTGGGCGTGCTCGAGGTCGCGCTGTATCGCGGTGGGACCCAGGTGTACGCGGCGAGCCACCTGGGGCCCCGGGACGCCTACGGCGTGCGCCTGGAGCGGGGTCCGGATGGTGAGTTGCTGGAGCAGCGCGTCTGGGTCTCGTGACGGTGCGCCGGGGCCGGCGGTCCGTTTCGGAAGACCGCCTCGGCTCGTCAGCTTGCGACTGTGATGGGGGGACCGATGTTGGATGTCATAGGGGCCGAGGAGAATCGGTTCAGTGCGTGCCGGAACTTTTCTCCGCGGACTTCAGGAACCTGTTCCACGCGGTGAAGAAGCTCGCGTTGAAGAGCCTTGCTCTGCCATCCGAGACATGCACGCCGACGAGGTAGTGCTTGCCTTCGCGTGTCACCCAGACAGGGCCTCCGCTGTTCCCGGTGGCCGTTTCGATGTCGTACGTCATGAGGTTGTTGTCGATGCCGACGACGACGCCGCTGCCGAGATGGAGCTTGTTCGCAGGGTGGGAGATGTCGCCGCCGGGGTATCCTCCGAGGAAGAGCGCTTCGCCGACTCGAGGCACAACACGCTCGTCCACCAGGAACGGGTCATCATCCATGACACTCGTCCCCAGGTCGATGAACGCGAAGTCGAACTCGAACTTCCGCTCCGCACCATGCAGTCGCCATGCGTAGCCTGGTGCGGAGACCCGCTGCTTGATGTGTTCTCGATTCAAGCTCGCGATGACCGTTTCAGCGGTGGCCGTCTTCTGGTTGCAGCTGACGTCCACGTGGTCGAGCCACCCCAGGGGATAGTCGTAGACGTTGTGCGCCGCCGTGATGAGGTATCGCCCCTGGGCCAGCGCGGCGCTTCCCGTCGAGTAGACGTCGCCGATCCACAGCTTCTTGATGTTCCGCCGCCGGGTCGTCAGATGACACACGGCTTCCAGGGGGCTGGAGAGCTGTGTCACGGGCGACTGCTTCTCCCTGACGGAGGGGGCCACGGCTGGATGCGATTCATCTGGATACGGGTACGAGCCGAGGATGGAGCAGCCAGCGGTCGATGCGGCGAGGACGGCCCAGAGCGCGGGGTGTTTGCGGAGCATTGTTCCTGGAAGGGGCTGTGGGAGGGGAGCGGCGTGCGACAACGGCGTGGCCTGGTGCGTGTGGACGGCGACGTCCTCGGGAGCGGCGTTGCATGGCTCGATGGCGGCGAACAGGCGCTCGGGTGTGTGGGGCGTCACACCCGCAGCGTACCTGCCTCGACGCCCCTGGCTCGTGCCTTCCATCGCATCTCGGACCGAGAGAATTCTCGGATGGCGATGCTGTCCAGTCCTGGTGCGATTTCCGCGCGGGCCATTCGGGGCCGTGGCAGTTTTCGGGGCCATGTCGCGTGCCCGTGAATCGAAGAAGGTGGATGTCGCTGCGCTGATGAAGAAAGCGGATGCACTGCTGGACGAGATGCCACCGCAGCTCGACCAGGCGGTGGTCCTGCTGCGTCAGGTGGTGGCGGAGGACCCTGAGCATCTGCTGGCGCTCCACTCCTTGAGCTGGTCGCTGGACGCGACCCGGCGCATGGAGCCCCATCGCTGGGCGCGCGAGGTGAAGGCCGAGCACTGGGCACTGCGTGACCGCATCCTCGCGCTGACCCGGGGCACGAAGCCCGGTGGCAAGCTGACGCTCGCGCAGAAGGCCCGCGCGTTGGCCCTGAGCCAGTGGGCCGAGGACCTGGTGCGAGGTGCCCCGAGCGTGGCCCAGCTCGACGAGGTGGAGGCCGCGCTCGACGAGGCCGAGCGCCTGCGGCCCCTGCCGGACCATCAGCGTGGACGCCGCGGGCTCCAGGCCTGGCGCGCGCTCACCCAGGGCAAGAAGGAGCAGGGCTACCGCGAGCTGCTCTCCCTGCTCGAGGAGAACCCCGGCATGTGCGCCCAGGGCGTGACGGACGACGACGACCCGCTCAACTTCCAGGGCCTGGAGGGCGCCTTCTCCGACGAGGGCTTCCACGCGTGGCTGCGCAAGCAGAAGCCCGCGAAGAAGAAGGGCAAGGAGCTCGACAAGGGATTGCTGCTCGCGGCGGGGCTCGATGCCCAGCCGTTCTTCGGCCCGGGCTTCGAGGGCAACAGCCGCACGGGCCGGGTGCTGGCGCTGCTCGCATTGGGTGCGGACCTGGCGGTGAAGGACTCCCGCAAGCAGGGCGTGCTGCACCTCGCCGCGATGGTGGATGACGCCGGGCTGGTGAAGGAGCTGCTGCGCCTGGGTGTCTCCACGGACGCTGTCGATGGAGACAAGTCCACGCCCCTCCATGCCGCCGCGGAGCACGGCAGCGTGTCCTGCATCGGCCCGCTCGCGAAGGGAGGTGTGCCCGTGGATGCGCTCGACGGCTCGGGGCGCACCGCGCTCTTCGAGGCCCGGACGGCGCAGGTGGCGAAGGCGCTCATCGACGCGGGGGCCAACCCCAACGCGGGCAAGGGCTGGACGCCGCTGCACCAGCACGCGCGCTTCAAGGAGCGTGGGCCCGTCATCGAGGTCCTGCTCGCGGCCGGCGCGGACGTCACGCTGAAGAACTCCAGCGGTCAGACGCCGGTCCAGGAGGCGCTGGAGCACAAGCACGCGGCCCTCGCGCAATTGCTGGGAGCCAAGGCGCCCAAGGACAAGGCGGGCGCCCTGGACGTGCGGCCCCTGCTGGAGGCGCTGGAGCGTCGGCGCAAGGCGGTGCTCGCGTCCTGGTACTACGAGGGCGAGGACGTGGACGCCATCGAGCAGGTACTGAAGGGGCTGGAGCTGCAGGGTGCCACGTCGTGGGATGAGCTCGCGGCCGCGCTCCGGGGCGAGTTCCCCTGGACGGTCATGGCCCTGGTGGAGCTCGCGCGGGACGTGCTCCCCGCCGAGGAGAAGACGCCTGGCTTCATCCAGGCGCCGCGCTTCGTCCGGGGGAACCTGGTGGTGAAGGGTGACGTGCACCTGGACGCGCCCCTGCTGGTGACGGGGGACCTGACGGTGAACGGGGTGCTGCGCAACGCGGGCCTGGAGGGACTGCTCGCGGTGGGAGGCACGCTGCGCGTCAGCGGGTTGGACACGGACGGCGAGGTCATCGTCGGCAAGGACGTGGAGGCCCAGGTCGTCTGGGGTCACGGCAACGACACCTCGCTGCGGGTCGGCGGCGTGTTGAAGGCCGAGGTGGTCATCGCGGATGACCACGACGTGCAGGCGAAGGTGAAGGCGGAGCACCACTACGCGAATGGTGGGTTCGACGCCTCGGACGCGGCGCTCAAGAAGGTGTTCGTCCCGAAGGCCTTCAAGGGCAGGACGCTGGACCGGGAGAAGCTGTTCGACCTGCTGGGCAAGACGGGGGTGGTCCGGCTGTAGTCGGACGCGCCTGCGCAGCGCGGTTCCCGCCGTGACGGGCCCGTGGGTCCAGGTGGACGCACGGGCCCGGGCCGTCAGCGCACCTGGCTCACCAGCCACGTCTGGGCATCCGGACGGCTCCAGAACTCATCCCAGCCGCTGTGGGTGGTGCCCGGCATCACCGTGACCTGAATCTCCCCGGTGTAGTTGGGGCACTGGCGCAGCTGCGTCAGCACGCCGTCGGTGGGGTTGGTCCACTTCCACGCGTTGAACGTCCCGTCGCCCGAGTTGCCCGCGGCCCACAGCGGGAAGTCCGCGATGCTGCACAGCGGGTTGGCGACGGGCGACGTGTACGCCAGCGGCATCCCGCCCGCGTAGGTGCTCCGGTACTTGAGCAGCTGGTCATTCACCCCCGCGCCGCCGAAGGACAGGCCCGTCATCGTCACGCGGTCCGGGTCGATGTTGAAGCGGGTGATGGCCTCGAGCACCAGCGCGTGCGTGAGGTCCACGTTCCAGTACGTGTCATACGGCGGCGTCGCGCCGATGCGCGGCGCGTGCGGCGCGATGACCACCGCCGGGTACGTGGTGACAATCGCCTTGCCCGGGATGAGCTGCCGGATGAACCCCTCCGGATTCGAGAGCACCGTCGTGTGGTCCGAGCTGAGCGTCGTGCCGCCCCGGCCATGCAGCGACAGGACCAGCGGGTACTTCTTCAGCGGGTCCGCGCCGTACTCGATGGGCAGGAACACCGCCGTGTCATATGTCCCGCCGCGCGACCACACGTGAATCTTCCCCGCGCGCGCGTCCGCGGCCTGCGTGCCCGCGTGCACCTTGACGCTCACCGTGTCCGACACCGCGGCCCCGCCGTTGTCCGTGGCGGTGAACCGGAAGATGTACGAGCCCGGCGTCAGGTTGCTCGCCGTCACCGTCCGCGTCGTCGCCCCCGTCAGCGTGGCCGGCGTCGGGCCGAAGGCCTGCTGCCACTGGTAGGTGGCGATGGTGCCGTCCGTGTCGCTCGCCGTGCCCTGGAGCTGAACGGAACTGGCCGGCTGCACGATGGCCGTGTCGTTCCCCGCGAAGGCCGTGGGGGGCTGGTTGGCCAGCCGCGCGCCGCGCAGCTCCAGCTCCCGCACCCGGCACAGGCCGTCGGCGGAGGCGCGCTTGCACGACAGGCGCACGTAGCGCGTCTCCAGCGGCTGCGCCAATGAGAGCGTCCAGGTGGGCTGCGCGTTGTTCGTGACGGCGCCACCGGGCACGGGCTCGAAGCTGGCCGTGGTCGCCAGCCGGTGGTGGAAGTCGAAGTCGAGCATCTGCTGGCCCACGGTGTTGTCGCGGCCCGAGTACAGCGTGATGCCCTCGATGCGGTGGACGGCCTGCAGGTCCACCTCAATCCACTCGGGCGTCGTCGCCGAGGGCACCGAGGCTCCGGCCCACCGGTCCTCCGTGTTCAGGATGCCGTTGAAGGCCTTCGCGTTCGCGAACTGTGTCGGATACCCGTTGGGGTGGATGGAGGACGCCGTCGAGGGCTTGTTGAGCGCGACGTTCGTCGTCTGTGCCCAGGCGGGGAGGGCGACCAGCGAGAGGACCGCGGCGAGGAGGCTCGGGGGATGCCAGCGCATGAGGGGGACCTTTCAACAGGGAGGTGACGAAGCGCCACCGTGTTGCAAACGCATCGGCGCGGCGGAAGTCGCAAGGACGGGGTGCCCCCGCCCTGTCCCCCGGTACGGTGGATGCCGGGGACAGGGGGAGACGCGCCTACTGTCCGAGCACGACGCGGAAGATGCGCTCGTTGCTGTTGTTCGGGATGCTGTCCTTGTCACCCTGGTTGGTGGTGGTCAGCCAGAGGTTTCCGTCCAGCGTGGGCTCCACGGTGCGCAGCCGGCCGTAGGTGCCGACGAAGAACTGCTGCACGTTCGTCAGCTCCGTGCCGCTGATGACCTCGCGGTAGAGGCGGGCGCCCCGGGCGCAGGCCACGTAGAGGACGTCGCGCACCACGGCGATGCCCGAGCACGAGCCCGCCGCGGTGGTGTAGGTCTGCTTCGGTGCGATGTAGCCCGGCGTCGCGCAGCCCGAGCCCCCCTGGGACACGGTGCCCTCGCAGTTGGGCCAGCCGTAGTTGCCGCCGCGCTGGATGAGGTTCGTCTCGTCCATCACCGAGTTGCCGAACTCCTGCTCCCACAGCCGCCCCTGCGAGTCGAACGCCAGCCCCTGGGGGTTGCGGTGGCCGTAGCTCCACACGTAGTTGCCGAAGGGGTTGTCGGACGGGACGGTGCCGTCCGCGTTGAGCCGCAGCACCTTGCCGGCCAGGTTGTTGAGGTCCTGCGCGTAGGCCGCGTTCTGCGCGTCACCCGTGGCCGCGTAGAGCTTGCCGTCCGGCCCGAAGCGCAGCCGCCCGCCGTTGTGGAACTTGTTGCGGCCGATGCCCTGCAGCAGCACCTGGAGCGACGCCGTGTTCAGCGTCCCGTTCTCGTACCGCAGCCGGACGATGCGGTTGTCCGTGGGCGAGGTGTGCATGACGTACAGCCAGCGGTCCGTGGCGAAGGTTGGCGAGAGCACGATGCCCATCAGCCCGCCCTCACCGTCGGTGCTCTGCACGTTGGGCACCGTCCCTACTGACGTCTTCTGTCCCGTCACCGGGTCCAGGCGGATGATGTCCTGCGCGTCCCGGCGTCCGTAGAGCACCGCGCCGTCCGGCAGGCTGACCAGGCCCCACGGGATGTCCGTGTCCGTGGCCACCTGGGTGACGGAGCAGACGGGGTTGGTGCAGGCCTGGCCCGTCGTCACGCTCGCCGTGGTGCTCTGTGCGGACGCGTTGCCCTGCGCGTCCCGGGCGAGCACGCTGTAGACATAGGCGGTGTTCGCGGCCAGGCCGCTGTCGACGAAGGTCGTCGCGGGTGGGGCACCGGGCACCGTGGCCACCTGCACGCCGCCCCGGAACACGACATACGCGCTCACGCCCACGTTGTCCGTGGACGCCGTCCAGCTGAGTGTGACGCTGGTGCCCGTGGCGGTGGCGGTGAGGCCCGTGGGGATGCTCGGGGCCTGGGTGTCCACCTGGCACGGCGGCGGGGTGATGCTCAGCGTGGCGCTGCCCTGAGAGACGTTGCCCGCGGCGTCGCGCGCATTCACATACAGACCCCACGTGGCGCCGGGGACCACCGTCAGCCCGGTGGAGAGGACGGCGCCGGAGACGGACTTCATGAGCTGACCGTCGTGGTAGACGTCGTAGAAGGCGACGCCCTGGTTGTCCGTGGACTCGGCCCAAGAGAGCGTCGCCGTGTTGCACGTCAGGTTCGTCACCACCAGCCCCGTGGGCACGGTGGGCGGCTGGGTGTCCGCCGGCAGGTTCCACTGCTGGTTCGTCTGGCCGTTGCAATCCCAGACGATGACCGGCGAGCTGTTCGCGGTGGCCCCGCCGGACACGTCCAGGCACAGCGAGGACGCGGTGTGGACCACCGTGCCGTTGGCGTTGCGGACCCAGCGCTGGCCTGCCGCGCCCGTGCAGGCGCTGATGACCGCGCGCGCTCCGGCGGTGGCGGTGGACGGCTGCACGCACCAGGCGCCGTCGAACACGCGCAGCTCGCCCTCGGGCGTGAAGAGGAACCGCTGGTTCCCCTGCCCGTGGCAGTCGTAGATGTTGAGGCCCTGGCCCGATGTCTGGCTGTTCTGTGACACGTCCAGGCAGCGGCCGGACTGCGCGCTGATGAGCCGCGTGCCCGCCGTCACCGCGGCGGACTGAGACTCGAGCTCCTCGCGGCCTGGCTCCGGCGTGGTTTCACAGGCGGCGAGGGTGGCGAGACATGCGGCGAGGATGATGCGGCTTGCTGCGACGGGCGGCGGACGACGAGTCATTGCCACGCTCCTTGTTTTCCGTCTTTTTCATGGTATCCATGTGCGGGCTCAAGCAATCTTCGGGTGTCGTGTGCCGCGGATGTTGAACTCCCGGCACGAGCGGCGTGCCCCTGTCGCACCTCGACGTGGGTTTTCGCAATCCGATGACATCTTTGCGGCGAGAGCGGAAGCTCGCGCGAGGGCTCGGCGCTGAACCCAGACGGGCCCGAGGGCCTCGTCGCACCGTCCTCGCCGCGCAGGATTTGCGCGCCTTTTCGGTGGGCGCGCATTCCTTTCGCCACGGGTGTAGCCGTCACCCGGGGGCCGGTTTTTTTGTCCAAGTCTTGTTCAAGTTCCGCTTCCGCATCGCATGGGCATTGTTAGGTTGCGCGGCGTGCTCTCCGCGCCCCGCACCGTCCTGGCCGTGAGTCTCGGCATCGCGCTCGGCGTCGCGGTGGGCCTGGGCGGCTTCACCTTCGTCTACGCGAAGGGCGCGTCGTATCTGCGGGACGACCCGGCCGCGTGCGCCAACTGCCACATCATGAATGAGCAGTACGACGGCTGGCGCAAGAGCAGCCACCACGCGGTGGCCACCTGCAACGACTGTCACACGCCGGCGGGCTTGATTCCCAAGTACTACACGAAGGCGAGCAACGGCTTCTGGCACTCGTACTACTTCACCACCGGCACCTTCCCGGACCCCATCCGGCTGCGTCCGGGCAACCGGGTGGTGACGGAGAGCGCGTGCCGCAAGTGCCACGCCTCGATTGTCGAGGCCATCGAGACGCCCCCCGCGGGCCACGAGCAGGTGGCCCCCGGTGAGCAGCTCCAGTGCCTCACCTGCCACAACTCGGTGGGCCACCCCGAAGGCTCGGGCAACCCCGAGCTCATCCGTCAGGAGATTGCACGATGACCGAGCCCCAGAAGGCTCCTGGGAAGCCGCGCCGGTTCAGCGGCGTCCGGCTGGTGGTGGCGGTGGCCGTGGCGGCCGCGCTGGCCTCGGCGGGCGTCACCGCGCTCCTGGTCAACATCATGGAGCGCAAGCAGGAGGCGCGAAATCCGTTCTACCGGGTGGTGGAACTGGACGACACCATCACCGACCCCGCCGTGTGGGGGAAGAACTTCCCGCTCCAGTACGACAGCTACAAGCGCACGGTGGACCAGCAGCGCACCCGCTACGGCGGCAGCGAGGCCGTGGCGCGCACGCCCACGAAGGCGGACCCGCGCTCGGTGGTGGCGCAGAGCCGGCTGGAGGAGGACCCGCGCCTGGTGACGATGTGGAGCGGCTACGCCTTCGCCACCGACTTCCGCGAGGAGCGCGGACACGCGCACATGCTCGAGGACCAGGTCTTCACCGAGCGCCAGCACGTGACGGCGCAGCCGGGCACCTGCATCCACTGCCACGGCAGCGTGTACGTGCCCTACAAGAAGCTGGGCGACGGGGACCTCATCAAGGGCTTCGAGAAGATGAACCAGCTGCCCTTCGCCGAGGCCCGGAAGCTCGTGGACCACCCGGTGTCCTGCATCGACTGCCATGACCCCACGACGATGCAGCTGCGCGTCACGCGCCCCGGCTTCATCGAGGGCATCGCCGCGCTCAAGGCCAGCCAGGGCGTGCCCGACTTCAAGGTGAACGAGCACGCCACCCGCCAGGAGATGCGCACGTACGTCTGCGGGCAGTGCCACGTCGAGTACTACTTCAAGGGCAAGGAGAAGCGCCTGACGTACCCGTGGGCCAAGGGCATCCACATCGAGCAGATCATGGCCTACTACGACGAGGACGGGCACACCGACTGGACGCACAGGCTCACGGGCGCCAAGGTCCTCAAGGCGCAGCACCCCGAGTTCGAGATGTACAACCAGGGCATCCACGCCAGGAGCGGCGTGGCCTGCGCGGACTGCCACATGCCCTACCAGCGCGAGGGCGCCATGAAGGTCAGCGACCACCACGTGCGCAGCCCGCTGCTCAACATCAACCGCGCCTGCCAGACGTGTCACAAGTGGAGCGAGGCGGAGCTGCTCAGCCGCGCGGAGACCATTCAAACGCGCACGTTCGAGACGCGAAACATCGCCATGGACGCGCTGGTGGACCTCATCCACGACCTGCAGAACGCCCAGAAGGCGGGCGTGTCCGACGAGGCGCTGGCCAAGGCGCGGGACTACCAGAAGCGCGCCCAGTTCTACCTGGACTTCGTGGAGGCGGAGAACTCGATGGGCTTCCACGCGGACCAGGAGGCGGTGCGCATCCTGGGCAACTCCATCAACTTCTCGCGCCTGGGACAGAACGCGCTGCGCCCCGAGGGCGGGGCCTCCACCGCGCCGGACACGCGGCCCCAGGGCGCGCCGGGGCCGGTGCCGCCGCCCGCGGAGGGCACGCGGTGACGCGTCGGTGAGACACGGGGCGGACGGGCTTCCCGCCCCGTGCTTCACGTCACGCGAGACGACTCAGGGACAGAAGCAGGCGCCCTGGCAGTCGAAGTCGCGATGACAGCTGCGGGGGCCACACGCGGCGGTACAGCACTCCAGCGTGCCGTCGTCGTTGCTCGTGGCGTCGCGCGTCCACTTCCGCGGGCAGCTGGCCATCGCCGAGACTTCGCTCTCGGAAGAAGGCGCCTCGCTGGAGACGGCCCCGGGCGAGCGCGTCGTCAGTCCAGCAGGGAGGGGATGGGGAGGATGGCGTCGAGCGGCTGGCCTCGGCCGAGCTGACCGTCGGAGTTGCTGCCCCAGGACCAGACGGTGCCATCCGGCTGGACGACCAGCATGTGCTCGCCGCCCACCGCGAGGGACGTCGCGCCGCTGGTGATGCCGGACACCTGGACGGGGGCCGCGCCGCCACCCCAGGCGCCGTTGCCAGCCTGACCCCAGGGCGTGTTTCCGCCCGTCCACAGCTCGCCAGTGAGGGTGATGGCCGCGGACGCGTCCTCGCTGGTGACCACCTCGAGCATCCCCGGGATGACCATGGGACGCGGGCTGTAGTTGCTGGGGCTGCCGAGTCCCATGCCGGCACGGGAGGCGCCATGGCCCCAGCTCATCCCGCTCCCATCCGCCAGCAGCGCCATTCCGTGGTGGGTGCCGCCGCCGATGGCGAGGACATTGCTCAGCCCCGGAATCAGGACGGGCGTGAGCCGCTGGGTGGTCGTGGTGTCGGCGAGCTGGCCATAGTCATTGCGTCCCCAGGCCCAGGCGGACCCGTCGTAGCGGATGGCGTAGGACGTGTGAGGTCCCGCGACGACCTTCATCACGTCGCTCAGGTTGGAGACCTGGACGGGCGTGGTCCGGGAGACGAGCGTTCCATCCCCCAGGGCGCCGTGGGTGTTGTCGCCCCAGGCAAAGACCGTCGAGTCGTCGCGCAGGGCGAGGCGGTGGGTGGCGCTGGTCGAGATGGCGATGATGTTCTGGAGTCCCGGCACCTGCGTGGGCGTCAGCGTGCCGCCGCCCCAGGCCCAGACCGTGTTGTCGTCGCGCAGGGCCAGGGACGTCCGGCCCGCCGCCGCGATGGCGATGATGTTCTGGAGTCCCGCGACAGGCGCGGGGAGGACGCGGCGCGAGGTGGTCCCATCGCCCAGCTGCCCCGCCTCGTTGGAGCCCCAGGACCAGACGGTGCCCTGGGCGCTCAGCAGCAGGGAGTGCGCGGCGCCGGCCGCGACGGCGAGGGTGGGCTCGGTGAGCGGGATGAGTCCGGGGAGCGGATACAAGGTGACGGCGCCGTCACCGCGCTCGCCCTCATGGCTGGCTCCCCAGGTCCAGAGGGTGCCATCGCTGCGCAGCGCCAGGGCATGCGTCTCGCCTCCGGCGACCACCGAGACGCCTGTCAGCCCCGACACCTGGACCGGGGTGGCGCGGCGCTGCTTGGTGCCGTCTCCGAGCTGGCCCTGGGTGTTCTCGCCCCAGCTCCACACGGTGCCGTTGGACTTGAGGGCGAAGGAGGTGTCGAGGCCGGCCGAGACGTCGGTGACGCCGGTGAGCCCGGCCACCTGGACGGGGGAGAGCTGGAACGTATAGGTCGTCGGGTCCTGCATCCCCCAGCTCCACACGGTGCCGTCCGACCTCGCGGCCAGCGTGTGCCTGGGGCCGATGCTCACGGCCACGACGTTCGTCAGACCGGGCACCTGCACGGGGACCATGCTGTTGCCCTGGGTGTTGCCCAGGCCCAGCATCCCGAACTGGTTGCTCCCCCAGCACCAGAGCGTGCTGTCCGAGCGGATGGCACAGGAGGTCTTGTGCCGGGCGAACACGGCGACGACGTTCGTCAGCCCGGGGACGGGCGCGGGGGCGTAGCGGGTGCTGTCGACGCCTCCGTCGCCGAGCTGGCCTTCACCGTTGTAGCCCCAGGCCCACACCGTGCCATCGCCCTTCACCGCGAGGGTGTGCATGTCTCCGGCGGCCACCGCCACGACGCTTGTCAGGTTCGGGACCTGGACGGGCGTGGGGCGAAAGCCGACGGGGCCGTAGGGAAAGTCAGGGGTGCCCAGTTGTCCATGGGTGCCATCGCCCCAGGTCCAGACGGTGCCTCCCGAGCGGAGCGCCACGGAGTGGTAGTCGCCCGCGGCCACGGAGGTGATGGACGTCAGGCCGGGGACCTGCACCGGCGTGGCAGTGCTGGCCGTGCCGGGCTGGCCGAGCTGGCCTCGGAGGTTCTGCCCGGCGGCCCACACCGTTCCATCCGCGCGGATGGCGAGCGAGTGGCGGCGATTCGCGGCGAGCTTGACCCGGGGCCGCGTGCGGGAGATGGCGGCCTCATGTCTGCCTTCAGCCGGATGGTCGACGCCCGCCTCCTGCTGACCACAGCCCACGGACAGCAGGAGTCCCAGCGTGATACCCAATACATCGCGCAACCGTGATGACGACGGATGTGACATTCGACCCTCGTGTGAGATTGGAGCGGCGTCGAGACGAGGGCTCGGACTTCTTATTTAATGGGGGTAATCCGAGAGAGGCGTGGTCGTGCTTCCGCCGTGAAGACTTCGTCCCTCCGGGCGGAGCGTTCGTCACGCGCCCGGGCGGTTTCGCCACATCCCCTGCGTCACGTTCGTCAGCGCCCGGTACGAAACGCTCCTCCAGCGCCACCGGCGTCTCCGGCGGCCCGTAGCGAGGAGCGTGTGCATGCATCGCCCGATGTCCTTCAACGGCCTCTTCCTGGCGAGCGCCCTCACCCTGGCCTTCGTGCCCGGGTGTCAGGACGCCCCGCCCATCGACTCCACTCCCGAGCCGCTCGGCACCGTCTCGCAAGGGCTCACCTGCGGCGGCAGCCTCATCCCCGTCATGTCGGCCCGCGACAACCCCGTCAGCGGCCTCGTCATCGCCTCCAGCGAGTTCAATGCTTCCAACCCCGCCTGGCACGCGGTCGACGGCAGCGACAGCACCATGTGGCTCACCGCGAGCGGCCAATCCACCGCCTGGCTCACCTACGAGTTCTTCGACGGCGCGCGCACGCTCTCCCACTACGCCATCAAGTTCTCCAATGGCTCACTCAACAACCGCGCGCCGCGCGACTGGACGCTCCAGGGGTGGTCCGGCAGCGCGTGGAACACGCTGGACACCCGCACGCAGCAGACGAACTGGGGCGCCACCGAGGAGCGCGAGTTCTCCATCACCACCCCCGGCGCATACAGCAAGTACCGCCTCATGGTGACCGAGGACAACACCGCCGGCACGGGCGTGGATGTGCTCTCCATCGGCCGGCTGTCCTTCTACAACTGCGCCTGCGCCACCATCGTCAATCAGGTGCCCGCCATGACGAGCGCCACCGCGCCCTCGGGCACCGTCACGGGCTCCGGCTTCCTCCAGGCGGGCAATGAGCCGTGGAAGGCCTTCGACGACGTCGACACCTCCGCGTCCATGTGGCTCTCATCGAAGGCGACGCCCTCCTGGCTCTCCTACGAGTGGCCCGGCGCCGCGCGCGTCCTCACCCGCTACGCCCTCAAGTTCCCCAACGGCGAGGCAGCCACCCGCGCTCCGAAGAGCTGGACCCTCCAGGCCTGGAACGGCACCGCCTGGGTGGTCGTCGACAGGCGCGTGGACGAGTTCAACTGGGCGAGCGGCGAGCGGCGCGAGTACCCGCTCAGCCTCCCCAGGGCCTTCAACCGCTTCAGGCTCGACATCACAGACGACAATGACCCGCGCGCCGGCGTGGAGGCCGTCGCCCTGGCGCGCGTGGAGTTCCTCGGCTGCGAGCGCGACACCACGCCGCCCGTCGTCCCCTCGTTCTCCGCCTTCACGCCGGCCTCTCCTGGCAACCAGACGTCCATCATCCTCAACGGCGTCACCGAGGGGAACGCCACCGTGCGCCTCTTCTCCGGCGGCACCTGCGCGGGCTCGCCCATCGCGACCTTCCCGGCCACGGGCTCGGGCGCCTTCTCCCGCGCGCTCACCGTGGCGGCCAACACCACCACCACGTTCTCCGCGAAGGCCGAGGACCTGGTCGGCAATACCTCCGCGTGCTCCGCCGCCGTCAGCTACACGCACGACAACGTCGCGCCCGTCACCCCCTTCCAGCTCGCCTTCGTCCCCAGCGCCACGGGCTCCGAGCTGAACCCGCAGCTCGAGGGCCGCACCGAGGCCGGCGCGGTCGTGCTCGTCTTCCGGAGCGCCAACTGCTCGGGGTCCGTGCCGACCACCGCCACGGCGCACGCCACCACCGGCGTCTTCAGCACCAACCGGGCGGTGTTCGCGAACACGGTGACGACCTTCTCCGTGCGCGCCGTGGACGCCGCGGGGAACCTGTCGGGCTGCACGTCCGTGGCGTACACGCATGACTCCGTCGCGCCGCCCGCGCCGACCTTCACCGCGGGGCTGGTGCCCCTGTCCCAGGGCTCCATCGTCGCCGGCGTGCGTGTCCAGGCCGAGCCCCGCTCGCGCCTCTTCCTCTTCTGGGGGAATGACTGCTCCAACCCGACGAGCACCGATGTCGCGGTGGACAGCAGCGGCAACGCGCTGGTGCCCCTGGTCGCAAGCCAGGTCGGCGTCCCCATGTCCTTCCGCCTCCGGGACATGGCGGGCAACCTGTCGCCGTGCGTGGCCGTCGAGGAGACCTGCTTCGCGGGTTTCCGCGACTGCGACGGTGACCCGGTCAACGGCTGTGAGACCTCGGTGATGGAGGACGCGGCGAACTGCGGTGCGTGCGGCACCGTGTGCGCTGGCGCGCCCTCCGCCAGCGGCGTCTGCGGCGCGGGCACCTGCGGCCTCGCCTGCGCGGTGGGCACCTTCGACTGCGATGGCAGCCCCCTCAACGGCTGCGAGTCCAGCACGGCCTGCGCGCCCGGCGTGTGTCAGGTGTCGCCGGAGAACGAGCTGCTCATCACGGCGCTGCCCGTGGTGGAGGACCCGGTGCGGACCGTCAACGGCGGCGCCTGGACGTTCGGCACGCTGATGCGGCGCATGAACGGCGGCCAGAATCCGTCCGAGATGATTCGCACCTGGCTCAAGACGTGGGAGACGAACCAGGTCATCGCGGGCCTGCCCGTCGCCGGACGTCCGAGCATCCTCCCCGACGTGCTCACGCCCTGGGAGACGCGCAGCGGCGGCCCGTCCGCGCCTCTCGACTTCAACACCGCGCCCTTCCGGCTGCTCGCCATCGTCAACCGCATCGACCTGCGCAGCGAGGGCACGCACTCGGGCGAGGGGCGCTTCGTCTTCGGGGTCACCACGCCCGCGGGGCTCGACCTGCCCTTCACCGTCATCCTCGAGTACCTGCTGCCCGGCGACGGCCCGGAGGACATCCAGCGCTGGGCGCGGGACTGGCACGAGCTGGGCTCGCTGCCGCTCGGCAGCCCTCTCTACAACGCGAAGCTCCAGGCCCTCACCGACCGCTTCACCGAGCCCTTCGTCGCGCAGGGCCGTTTCATGGGCAGCGCCATCCACCAGGTGCGCACCAACGAGAACGCGCTGAACCCGCTGTGGGAGCTGCGCGAGTTCCACTTCGGCCCGAACGGACTCGTCCCGTCTCCCGTGGCCCTCACGCCCGAGCTCAGCCTCAACAACTCGCCCCGGCTCGCGAGCTTCGTGCAGGAGAACGCCGCGGCCATCCTGGCCGGCACGCACGAGGTGCCCTCGCTGTACCAGGGACAGGCCTTCGTCGCCGGCTCGGCCCTGACGCCCTTCGGCCTGACGTGGTCCATCCCCGGTGCGGACCCGGAGGTCCGGCATCGCTTCTCGCTCAACACCTGCAATGGCTGCCACGCGGGTGAGACGCAGACGCCGTTCCTCCACGTCTTCCCGCGCTCCGCGGGGGCACCCTCGTTCCTGTCGCCCTTCCTCGTCAGCGCGCAGCCCGTGCCGGACCCGCTCACGGGCACGCCCCGCGTCTTCAACGACCTGGGACGACGGGATGAGGATCTGGAGACGCTGGTGTGCGGCGCTCCGCAGGCGCTGGCGCCGAGCCTGGGCGCGGTGGGGGCGCTGAAGGGCTCGTCGGCGCCGAAGTCGGACGCGGTGCCGGGCTTCCCGCCGCGCTCGAACCTGCCCCCGGGCCGCGTGCACTGACGCGCGGACGTCGTCACCGGAAATGAACGGGCCGGGCTCCAGGTCACGTGCATGGAGTCCGGCCCGAGTGTTTTCGCGAAGTGGGTCCGGCTACTTCTTGGAGCTGCGCAGGTAGCGATAGAACTCCGAGTCGCTCCCGAGGAAGAGCGAGGTGGAGCGGTCCATCACCTGGGGGTAGGCCTCCAGGGTGCGCATGAACTGGTAGAACTCCGCGTCGCGACCGAAGGCGTCGGCGTAGATGCGCGTCGCCTCGGCGTCGGCCTTGCCGGTGATCTCCTGCGCCTTGCGGTAGGCCTCGGAGCGGATCTCCTTCAGGTCGCGCTCGCGCTGGCCGCGAATCTCCGCGGCGCGGCCCATGCCCTCCGAGCGTGAGCGCTCCGCGGTGCGCCGCCGCTCGGAAATCATGCGCTCGAAGACCTTCACCTGGACCTCGTCGACGTAGTTGATGCGACGAATCTGCACGTCCACCAGCTCCACGCCGAACTCCTTCACGATCTCCGCCGCGCGCAGGCGGATCTGCCGGGTGAGCTTGTCGCGGCCCTGGGCCACCTGCTCCAGCGACTCGCCGCGCTCCTCCTCGGTGGTGTACTCGTCGTCCTCGAACGGGCGGTTGGTGGAGCGCACCGCTTCAATCAACGCGAAGGACGCGATGGTGTTGCGCGTCTCGCCGTCGATGATGTCGTCCAGCCGGGACTGCGCGTTGCGCTCGTCGCGCAGGCGCTGGAAGAAGCGCAGCGGGTCGACGATGCGCCAGCGGCCGAAGGTGTCCACCCAGATGTACTTCTTGTCCTTGGTGGGAATCTGGTTCGGGTCGCCGCGCCAGTCGAGCCAGCGCTTGTCGAAGCGGTTCACCGTGTCGACGAAGGGCTGCTTGAAGTGCAGGCCCGGCTCGGTGATGGACTGGCCGCGCGGCTGGCCGAAGCGGGTGATGACGGCCTGCTCGTGCTCGCTCAGGGTGTACGTGCTGGAGAAGCCCAGCACGATGGCGAGCACCGCGACGCCGAGGACAATCGTTGCCACGCGGCTCATCGGTGGGCCTCCGTCGTGTGCGCCGCGCCGGCGGCCGCGGAGTCCGGGCCATCCATGCGCAACATGGGCGTGAGGCCCTTGAGGTTCTCGTCCATGACGACCTTCTGCCCGGTGCTGGTGAGCACCTGGCTCACGGTCTCCAGGTACATGCGGCGGCGGGTGACCTCGGGCGCCTTGCGGTACTCCTCGTAGACGCGGGTGAAGCGCTCGGCCTCGCCCTTGGCGCGGTTGACGCGCTCGATGGCGTAGCCCTCCGCGGAGCGCAGCGCCTCCTCGGCCTCGCCCTTGGCGCGCGGGATGGCGCGGTTGAGCTCGGCGAAGGCCTCGTTGATGGCGCGCTCCTTCTCCTGGATGGCCTGGTTGACCTCGTTGAAGGACGGCTTCACGGGGTCGGGCGGGTTGACGTCCTGGAGGACCACCTGCTGGATGTCCACGCCCGTCTCGTAGCGGTCCGCCAGATCCTGGAGGAGCAGCTTGGACTGGGTGGCCACCGTCTGACGGCCGGTGGTGAGGACCTCGTTGACGGAGTGGTCCCCGACGACGGCGCGCATCGACGCCTCGGAGATGTCTCGCAGCATCCCCTCCACGTTCTTCACCTTGAAGAGGTACTTGTACGGGTCCTTGATCTTGTACTGGACGATCCACTCGACCACGGCGACGTTGAGGTCGCCGGTGAGCATCAGGGACTCGCGCTTCATGTCGGCGCCGCTGGCGGCGTAGGACGTGTTGCGCGCGCCCACCGACTCGGTGCGGAAGCCGAACTCCGCCTTGAGCTGGCGCTGCACCGGCACCTTGACGATGCGGTCGATGCCGTACGGCAGCCGGAAGTGCGGACCCGGCTCCACCGTGTCCACGAAGCGCCCGAGCCGCAGGATGACGCCGACCTCGTCGGGCTCTACCTGCGCGTAGCTGGTGAACAGGCCCACCAGCAGGGCCAGACCGATGCCACCGAAGAGCAGCCGGCGGCCCAGGCCTCGTTTGAGCTGCCTGCGCAGCTCATCCAGCACATCACCAGGATCCCGGCCATTCGGCTCGGGCTTCAATACGCGTGGGTCCCATGCCATCCTTCAGTCTTTGGACTACATAACATCCAGATGCAAGCGGTAACCCGGTCGCCGAGTGAAACAAGGGGCCACCTGGTTCCCTGGTGGCCCTCGCGAGATGGCGAGCACTCGGTGCCGGTCGTCCGGCTCACCGCGCGAGGCGCAGGCGCAGGGAGGGGGCGAGCTTGAGGGAGAAGACGCCGAGCACGCTCACGGCCTGGCTCGCGAGCATCACGAAGCCCAGGGGCGACAAGGTGGCGGAGTGGGCGAGCATGAGGGCCACGCTCCCCAGGACCCAGGTGCCGTCCACCAGCAGGTGCACCAGGAGCATGCTCGTGGCGACGGGCGATTGGGTGGAGGCCCACGCGTTGATGCCGGCCCAGGGCACCAGGAACACGCCCAGGCCGAAGAGGAAGGCTGGCGGCAGTGTCCAGCCCGCGAGCGTGGTGAGCGGGGTGGCGACGAACAGCAAGGTGACGCCCATGCTGAAGGCGGCGAAGGCATCCAGGCGATAGACGAGGCGGTCGTTCATGGGGAATCCTCGGGTGATGGGATGCCTCGAAGACTCGGTGTTGCCTCGACTGCCCCGCAATGACCTGGGAGGGAAGTGTGTGGCCGCCTCGCGTGTGGGCGCGCGATGAAGCGGACCGCGCTCCGCGAGGTCGAGGTGTCGACCCGGCGTCCGCGCAAGGGTGTCCCGAAGCCCCGGAGCGAGTTGGGGGCGTTGCTCAAGGACTGGCGCGCGTCGCGGGGCAAGAGCCAGCTGGCGCTGTCGTTCGACGCGGAGGTGTCGCCCCGGCATCTGGCCTTCATCGAGTCGGGCCGGACGGAGCCCAGCCAGGACATGGTCCTGCGATTGGCGGAGGCCTTGGGCCTGGGCTTGCGTGAGCGCAACGCGCTGCTGGTCGCGGCGGGGTATGCGCCCCAGTTCGGTGAGAGTGATTGGGACAGTGAGGAGATGCGCGAGCTGCGACAGGCGGCGGCGCTGATTCTCGGCGCGCACGAGCCGCATCCGGCGCTGGCGCTGGACGCGGCGTCGACGGTGCTGGATGCGAACGCGGGGGCGCTGGCCATGATGGGGCTGGGGCGCGACGCACTGGGGCGCACCAACCTGATGGACCTGGTCTTCGCGCCCGGGCGGGTCCGCTCCGCGATTGGGAACTGGCAGGACATCGCGGGTTACCTGCTCGGGCGGTTGAAGGAGAACGCGCGCCTGCGGGGGCCCGGGTCCGAGGTCGCGAACGTGCTGGCGCGAGTGCTCACATACCCGGACGCGCGAGAGCTCCCCGCGAGGATGCCTGGCCGCTCCGCAGGCGTCCTGGTTCCGCTGACGTTCGTGGTCGACGGCGTCGCCACGCAGTGGTTCACGACCGTGACGACCTTCGGGGCGCCGCTGCATGCCCTGGCGGAGGAGGTCACCATCGAGCAGTTCTATCCCCGTTGAGGTCCTCGACGGCGTGAGGGTTTACGACGTCTGCCTTCTGTCCTGGCGGCATTCTTCCACCCGGTTGTCTGTGCGCGAGGGATGGGGCTTCTGTCCTCTCCAGGCAATGGCATAGGGTTGTCGCCAAACCCTGCTCGTGCAATCGGGAGGTACTGTCATGGACAGCGTGAAGTCCTACTCAGACTTCGAGAAGGAAGTGGACCCCCACGGGGATGCGCGGGCCGAACCGCTCATCATCCAGTTCGGCTTCCCGGGCAGCGGCTCCACGTTCGTCTGGCAGGTGCTCAACTCCATCCTGGGCAACGTGAAGAAGACCCACAAGTGTCCCCAGTTCCGGCCGGAGGACCGCGTGGTGGTCACGGTGCGGGACTTCCGAGACATCCTCTGTACCTACTTCAAGCGCGCCAACCTGCCTGTCACCAAGGCGAGCATCGACTTCCTGGTGAAGGAGCACGCGGAGGACAACTCCTCGTTCAGCGATTTGTACCGCGTCAGCGAGACCTGGGGCGACCGGAAGAACGTGCTCTGGCTGCGGTACGAGGACTTCTTCGGCAACTTCGACTACCTGTTCGGGCAGATCGAGCGGTTCTTCGGGATGAAGCTCACGGACGAGCAGAAGGAGCGGGCCCGCTCGAGCTACTCGTTGGAGGCGAACAAGGCGCGCTCCGAGCGCGTCGCCGTGGTCTGCAGGCAGGAGGGCGGGGCGGGGTGGATCGACGAGAAGTGGCAGGCCTACACCATCGACGGCATCAACGGGCTGCACGTCACGGGCGATGGCTCGGTGGGCAAGTGGCGGCAGATCATCCCGAAGGAGTGGCACGGCTACGTCAACGAGCTCCTCGCGGAGCCCCTGAAGCGCTACGGCTATCCGCTGGAGTCCTGAGGAGGCGTTCTCCGCATGAAGCTATCGGCTCGTGGTGAAGAGGTCCTGGCCGCCGTCAACGACTCGGGCCTGAGCGTCGAGGAGAAGGCCGTGCTGGCGCGCGCGCTCCAGAAGAGCGTGGCGCGGGCGGGGCTGCTCCTCGGTCATCTCTCCTTCGGCGTGCGGGACATCGCGCGCGCCATCGCGTTCTACGACGCGGCGCTGGCGCCGCTGGGCTACACGCGGGTGTGGAGCTCGGAGCGCTCGGCGGGTTACGGCCCGGAGGGAGAGGGAGACACGCTGGCGCTGTTCCTGCGGCCGGAGGCCACGCCGCCCGGTGACGGCTTCCACCTGGCCTTCAATGCGCCGAGCCGGGAGGCCGTCGACGCCTTCCACGCCGCGTGCTTGAAGCACGGGGGCAAGGACCAGGGGGCTCCTGGCCTGCGTCCGCACTACAGCGATACGTATTACGCGGGCTTCGTGACGGACCCGGATGGGCACAAGCTGGAAGCCGTCCATCAGCTGGGCTGAGCTTTCCGACGCGTGCGCGCTCGAGCGCCTCTTTGATGTCCTCGGACACGATGAGCGCGATGGTCCATCCCCATGTCCGGAACACCTTGGCGTCGCCCACTCTCGTGGGGTCGATTCGCATGCCCGCGACGCCCCGGCCAGCAGGACGACGGGGTACGCGCGCGTGCCGGACGCGGAGACGAAGAATCCCATCCATTAGGATCGACGCGTTCAGCAGGGCTTGCCCGAGGAGGGCAGGTGGAAGGCCGGCGCAGGATGCGTGCGGCCCTCCGGCGCGAGAAGGACCCGTTACCCGGGAGTGACGGGTCCACTTCGCGCTCCGCCTCACGGACGCTGCTGCGCGAGCATCCAGCTCAGCACCTTCGGCTCCTGGTAGACGCGGTCCCAGATGAAGTGGCCGCCATCGTGGAAGAGGGTGAAGAGCACCGGCTTCGCGAGAGGATTGCCGCTGGCGTCCTGCGCCGCCTGTCCGTCGACCCACTTGAACATTTCTGATGTTCCTGTGATTGGGTTGCCGTTGCAACCCGACTTCATTACCGGGCTTCAGTCGTCGTCGTGGTCGTCGTCCTCGTCACCGTCCAGGTCGTCGTCGTCGAAGGCGTCGATGGAGCGGCGCAGGTTGTTCTCGATGGTGGAGCGGGCGGACGCGTCGCGCGGGTCCAGCCGCTGTCCGTTGCCATCGACGAACCAGCCGGTCGGGTCGATGTTGAGCGTGATGTTGGGCTCCTGGCCCTCCTTCACCTCGAAGCGCGCCTCGCGCTCCTGCTCCAGGCGGACGCTGGAGACGAAGCTGAAGGGCTGCCCGTCGATGTGGCCATCGATGATGACCGAGGCGCCGAGCTCGGCGAGCTCCCGCAGGGGCGCGTCCTGGCCCGCCTGGGCGACGGTGACCTTGCCGATGTCGAACTCGATTTCATCGAAGATGCCGGGCGTCACCCGCAGGTTGCCCACGGGGACGATGCGGCCATTCAGGTCCTCCGCGGACAGGTCGATGAGGACGGGCCCCAGCCGCTGCTCGTCGTCATCGCGCGGGCGCAGCTGGTCATCGTCGTCGTCCCGGTCGTCGTCGTGATCATCGCCCTCGTACTCCAGCTCCAGCTCGCGCACGGACAGGCGCACCCGGTCCAGCGTGATGCCGGCGGCGGGCTCCTCTTGCTGAGCGCTCTTGCCGACGGCCTGGGCGCCACGCGCCGCACCCACCCGGGTGCTCAGTCCGACCTTGACGCTGTCCTCATTGCCGCACGCCGCGAGCAGCATGGCGGACACGCACAATCCGATGAATCGCATACCTTCCATCTCCTGGTATCGAGGGACCTGGCGAGCGACGTCTCCGGCCTGCCGCCGCCCGAAAATCCCGGTCTGGAAATGAAGGAGCCTTGAGGCCCGAATCGGCCACATCACCTCGCCTGCATGAAGGGCGGCGTGGCCGAAACGGGGCCCGTGACTCCTTCCCATGAGACAGGTACTGACTGGGGAGACATGGTTTGTGCGCGTGCCTCGAGATGGGAGTGCCTCCGGTGGTCCGGAGCCCTCTTCGTGTGCTCCCAGGTGGACGCACGTGGGGATGCGTGGGGGATGGGC